>JBMYZB010000075.1:0-8380 GCA_049609945.1 Flavobacteriaceae bacterium | reverse complement strand
ATTTTATAATCATTCTTTACCTTTTGAGTTAACAAGAGCTCAAAAACAAGTAATTAAAGAAATTCGTACCGATTTAGGTTCCGGGCGACAAATGAACCGCCTCTTGCAAGGTGATGTGGGCTCGGGAAAAACCATTGTGGCATTACTCAGTATGCTGATTGCACTTGACAATGGTTTTCAGGCTTGTTTGGTGGCCCCCACCGAAATATTAGCGCAACAACATTATGAATCTTTATTGCAATTGCTAAAAAAAAGCTCCCTTAAGATAGCTTTGTTGACCGGAAGTACAAAAAAGAAAGATCGTGTTGGACTTCATGAAGATTTAGAATCGGGTACTCTTCAC
The DNA here is from genome assembly GCA_049609945.1 of Flavobacteriaceae bacterium. Taxonomy (GTDB): domain Bacteria; phylum Bacteroidota; class Bacteroidia; order Flavobacteriales; family Flavobacteriaceae; genus JADHMP01. The sequence continues at coordinate 8,037 of JBMYZB010000075.1, read as the reverse complement.
ATTCTTATTGGCACTCATGCCATATTAGAAGAAAAAGTGGTCTTTAAAAATTTAGGTTTAGCCATAATAGACGAACAACATCGCTTTGGGGTGGCACAGCGAGCCCGATTGTGGCAAAAAAACAAAATTCCACCGCATATATTAGTAATGACAGCCACACCCATTCCAAGAACTTTAGCTATGAGTATTTATGGAGACTTAGATAGCTCCATTATAGACACTCTACCGCCAGGTAGAAAACCCATAAAAACAGTTCACCGCTATGATAGCAACCGCCTAAAAGTGTTTGCTTTTATTAAAGAGACTATAGCCAAAGGACAACAAGCCTACATTGTGTATCCCCTGATAGAAGAATCAAAAAAATTAGAATACAAAAATTTGATGGAGGGTTTTGAAAGTATTGAACGAGCTTTTCCAAGGCCCCAATATCAGATTAGCATTCTCCATGGCCAAATGACTCCGGAGGCCAAAGCAATAGAAATGGAACGATTTGTAAATAAGCAAACCCAAATTATGGTAGCTACAACTGTTATTGAGGTGGGCGTAAATGTTCCCAATGCCTCAGTAATGGTTATTGAAAGTGCAGAACGTTTTGGTTTATCTCAATTACATCAACTCCGAGGACGTGTGGGGCGTGGAGCAAATCAAAGTTTTTGTATTTTAATGAGTAGTCATAAACTTTCTGAAGAAGCCAAAACTCGATTAAAAACAATGGCTCGTACTCAAGATGGATTTGAAATTGCAGAAGTGGATCTAAAACTGAGGGGGCCAGGCAACTTGATGGGCACCCAACAAAGTGGTGTGTTACAGTTAAAAATTGCTCATCTAGTGAAAGATACTCAATTATTGCAAACAGCTAGAGCCTATGCGAATGCTATTGTTAAAAAGGACCCTCATTTAGAACTGGCTGCCCATCAGGGCATTAAATATACCTTAGCACAAATTCGATTTCATCAAAATATTTGGAACTTCATTAGCTAAAAGAGACCTGCAAGATTAGTATATTTGTGCCACTAAAAACTTTAAAAAAGCACCATTGAAAATATCGTATAACGGCTTAAGCGATTTCATTAAAACTGAACTATCCGTAGAACAAATTGCTACATTATTAACCGACCTAGGCCTTGAAGTTGAAGGTATAGAAACCTATGAGTCTATCAAAAATAAATTAAAAGGCGTTGTGGTGGGTCATGTGCTTTCTTGTGAACAACACCCCAATGCCGATCGGCTAAAAGTAACCCAAGTACAGCTAGAACCAAACGCAAATCCTGTTCAAATTGTGTGTGGAGCCCCCAATGTGGCAAAAGGTCAAAAAGTGGCTGTAGCCACCGTGGGCACAACCCTTTATGGTAATTCAAATGTACCCTTAAAAATTTCCAAGAGTAAAATTAGAGGACAAGTGAGCATGGGCATGATTTGTGCTGAAGATGAACTTGGCCTTGGCACCAGTCATGAAGGGATTTTGGTCTTAGATCATAAACTAGCTGTGGGAACTCCTTGTCATGAAGTTTTTGAGATTGTTACCGATTCAATATTCGAAATTGGACTGACTCCAAACCGAGCAGATGCTATGAGCCATTTTGGTGTTGCACGTGATTTAAAGGCCGCCTGTATTACTAATGCTATACCATTTGAGTGGACAACTCCTGAAGTGAGTTCTTTTCATGTTGACAACAACCAAAAAGCCATCAACGTTGATGTTCAAGCTAGCGATTTGGCTCCACAATATTACGGACTCACCATTTCGTGTATAACTTTGACACCCTCTCCCCCTTGGATACAACACCGTTTAAAGGCGTTGGGAATTAACCCAAAAAATAGTGTGGTTGACATCACCAACTATGTCATGTTAGAATTAGGACAACCTTTACATGCTTTTGATGCAGATAAAATTGAAGGAAAAATTGTGGTTAAAACCACCCAAGAAAAAACCCCTTTCATTACACTTGACGGGCAAGAAAGAAAATTGAGCAAAGATGACTTGATGATTTGTGATGTTAAAAAACCCTTGTGTATTGCCGGGGTTTTTGGGGGAAGCGGATCCGGTATTGAGGATAACAGCCAAAATATTTTTTTAGAAAGTGCTTATTTTGATCCAGTAAGTATTCGTAAAACAGCAAAGAGACACGGACTAAATACAGATGCTTCGTTCCGATTTGAACGAGGTATTGATCCAGAACTTGGAATTTATGCCCTTAAACGCGCTGCGTTATTGATTAAAAAGTATGCCGGTGGTACCATTAGCAGCGAAATACAGCAAGAGGTTAAAAAAGTGCCTAAAGCCGTTTCGGTTTTCTTATCTTATGCTGAATTGAATGAAACCTTGGGGTTTGTGTTTCCAAAAGAAACTTTAACCTCTATTCTAAATGCTCTTGAAATTGTTATAAACGGCGTTTCTGAAGAAGGGATTGCCCTTTCCATTCCCACATATCGAGTGGATGTGACTCGACCAGCCGATGTGATCGAAGAAATTTTAAGGGTTTATGGTTACAATAAAGTACCCGAAGCACCCCTTCAATTCCATACACCAGTCACCTATAATTGGAAAAATCCACATAAATTAGAAAACCAAATCAGTCAATTGCTTTGTGGCATGGGCTATTTTGAAACCCTTACCAATTCACTAAGTTCGCCCGACTTTCAGGAAGAAGGACTTACTTCGGTACAACTGCTAAATCCCTTAGGTCAAGAATTGTCTGTGATGCGTCAATCATTACTTTATAGTGCTCTCGAGGTAGCTGCTTTTAATCTAAAACGCCAACAGAACCAAATTAAATTGTTTGAGTTTGGTACCTGCTACCATAAATCGGAAGATGCATTTGTGGAATCAAAACGGTTGAGCATTGCTCTTGCCGGCCAACCTTTTGCTGAACATTGGAATGTTTCTCTAACAACAGAGCCCTTTTTCTATTTAAAAAATACCGTAGAAGAGATTTTAAAAGCATTAGGGTTCACATCAATCAATGCCACAGTGGTTGACCATAATCATTATGATCAGGCACTGTGTTTCATGAGTGAGGGTAATGTGCTGGCTTATGCTGGACAAGTCAAGTCAAGTTACACTCAAAAATTTGACATTGACCAAACCATTTATTTCTCCGAATTATATTGGGATAGTTTACAAACATTATCCTTTAACAAGACTCTTCAATTCAAAGAAATTTCTAAGTTTCCAATTGCTACTAGAGATTTTGCTTTGCTCTTAAATCCAGAAATCACCTTTGAGCAAATTAGAAGCATAAGCATGCGCATCGAAAAAAGAATAGTTGAAAATGTGACCCTATTTGATGTTTATCAAGGCAAAGGATTACCCAAAGGAAAGAAATCTTATGGCATTCGTTTTTCGTTTAGGGATAAGCAGAAAACCCTGACAGACAAGGAAATTGACAAAGCATTACAGCGCATTAGACAAGCCTTAGAAAAAGAATTGCAAGCTGAATTGCGTTAGAATTTGCTTGTATTGAAAGAAGCTTGTATTTTTGATATCAAATGATAAGGAATATGAAGTTGAACTTTCTCTCACCCACCAATATCGAAACAGCTTTACAAAAAGCCACCCCACGCAGCCAAGATGAAGTTTTAGAGGCTCTTTATTCAAAATATGGCTTAACTAAGGCTAATCAATTTAATTTTGATCTGCTCGAGAGTGATCGGATCTATCATTTGAACACTATTAAAAACGTTTGTGTCAATTACCGCTTACGGTTTTTAGATTTTAAATATTTCAAAAGTCCTTTACCTGAGGAAGCTAAAATAAAAATTGAGGCCACAGAAGAACAGCACGACACCTCGCTCACCAATTTTAAAATTATGGCGCCCTCTGCCCTTTTTCGGTTAGAAAGCACAGATGATCCACTGCTTTTTGTTCCTTTAGGAAATGATTATTTTTATTTGATACATAAATGGGGTAATGATTTAAAACCCCTTAGAAGGTTGCGCATGTGGCCCTTTAAAAATATTTGGAATTTGTTGCTGCTCATTTTGGGATTAAGCTTTATTGCAACTGAATTGACCCCTCTTCGTTTGTTTACAAAACAGCCTGATGGAACTGCTTATTGGATGTTATTTTTCTTTATGTTCAAAGCTTTAGCGTCCATTGTTTTATTTTATGGGTTTGCTCTTGGCAAAAATTTTAATCCAGCCATTTGGAATAGTAAATACAACAAATCATAAATGGTTAAAGTCATGCCCCAAAATTTTGTCAAAATTTATACCGGTTCCTCAATAACGGTAATTGCAATTGTTACCCTGTTGGAAGAACACAATATTTTTCCCTTAATTAAAGATTGGGCGGAGTCGGCTCGTTTGGCTGGTTTTGGAAGCATTCCTAATATGCAAGAAGTTTTTGTACCCCAAGCGGCAGAAAGTAAAGCGTTGGAATTATTACAAGGGATGGACTTATAGTTTTTTTTCTTACTTTGAAGTCCAAACAAACCAAACAATTTAGACTTCAATCATGCAATTTTTAATCTTCATACTCTTTACTGCCTTAGTGGGTGTTATTTCCTATTTTGCTTCACGATCTACCAACGAAAAAACCCAAGATGGTTATTTTTTAGGGGGCAGAAGTTTAACCGGAGTGGTAATTGCCGGTTCGCTTTTACTCACCAATTTATCTACCGAACAACTGGTAGGGCTCAATGGATCTGCTTTTAGTGAAGGAATATTGGTCATGGCTTGGGAAACCTTGGCCGCCATTACCATGGTGGTTGCCGCACTTTTGCTATTGCCCCGTTATTTAAAAGGGGGGCTAACAACGGTACCGCAATTTTTGGAAAGACGCTATGATACCACAACTAAGTCTATTGCATCAGGCTTGTTTTTGAGTGGATACATGATTGTGCTGCTACCCATCGTCCTTTATTCTGGTGCCATTGCCTTAATTGGCATGTTTGATTTAGCCACCTTAATGGGGGTAGATCAAACCACGGCACTCTACATCACTGTTTGGTCTATTGGTTTAATTGGATCAATCTATGCCATTTTTGGGGGACTCAAAGCAGTGGCTGTTTCTGACACACTCAATGCAGTAGGACTCTTGGTGGGTGGAATGTTGGTGCCTGTGTTTGGATTGCTTTATGTAGGTGAGGGCAGTCTCATGCAGGGGCTTGAAGTGCTCTATGCCAATCATCCTGATAAGTTTGTGGCCAAAGGGGGTCCAGATTCGGCTATTCCTTTTAGCACGCTCTTTACAGGGATGATTCTTGTACAACTATTCTATTGGGGTACAAATCAGGCCATTATACAGCGCGCTTTGGCTGCTAAAAACTTAAAAGAAGGACAAAAGGGCTTGCTTTTGGCTGCTTTTGTGAAAATTTTAGGACCGCTTATTGTGGTATTGCCCGGCGTTATTGCTTTTCAGATTTTTGGGGATAGTTTGCCAGTAGGACAACAAGATCAATCCTACGGGCTTTTGGTGAACAAGGTGCTTCCCCCTGCCCTTTTGGGTTTTTTTGCCGCCGTACTTTTTGGTGCCATTTTAAGTTCGTTTAATTCCGCCCTAAACAGTTCGGTAACCCTATTCGGTTTGGATATTTATAAACAATACATTAAAAAAGACGCCGATGAAGCTCTAGTGGTGCGTGCCGGAAAGCGTTTTGGAATTCTTTTAGCTTTATTTTCCATGTTTATTGCCCCCACTATTGCCAATGCACCAGAAGGTTTGTTTGGCTATTTGCAAGAAATTAACGGCTGTTATACTATTCCTATTTTAACGATTATTCTGGTGGGTTATTTGACGAGCTATGTTCCTGCTTCAGCAGCAAAAATTGCTATTGTAACAGGTTCCATTCTCTATACAATTAGCCAGTTTTTCTTAAAAGATTATGTTATTGCACAAGGGGGAACATATCCACATTATTTACACGTTATGGCCATTCTCTTTTCGTTTAATGTACTTTTAATGTTAGTGATAGGAAAAATATGGCCCCGCAAAGAACCCTTTGTACAACAATACACCAAACAAGTGGATATTACCCCTTGGCCGTATGTGAAACCAGTAGGCTTAATTATTACGCTAATTGTTATTAGTACCTATTTTATTTTTGCTTAAGAAGCGTACATTTTTGTACGTAATGCTTTGATAGATGCATCACGCATATATTCATCAAGAGACACAAGACGATCAATCCCACCTTGAGGGGTAAGTTCTAAAATTCGCGTACCTAAAGATTGTGAAAAAGCGTGATCGCTTGTACTGCAGAGAAGCGAACCTTTATATTGGTTTAAGGCATTATTAAGACCTGTAATAGATTCTAAATCTAAATGGTTGGTCGGTTCATCAAAAAGGAGCACGTTAGCTCTTTCCATCATCATTTTAGAAAGCATGCAACGCACTTTTTCTCCGCCAGAGAGCACATTGCAAGTTTTTAAGGCTTCATCACCACTAAATAACATTTTTCCTAGAAACCCTCGGATATAGACTTCTTCGCGTTCTTCTTCTGTTTTGGCATATTGACGTAACCAATCTACTAAAGAAAGCTCGCTTTCAAAAAATGTATCATGATCTAAAGGCAAATAAGCATGGTTGGTGGTCACTCCCCATTCTACTTTTCCCTGCTCAGGGGCTAAATGACCACTTATGATTTCATAAAAAGCGGTTACGGCTCTACTGTCTTTAGAATGCACAATGAGTTTATCTCCCTTTGCTAAGTTTAAATGAATATTAGAAAACAAAATGCTACCCTCAAGGCTGTAGGCCAAATTTTCGACATTAAGAATTTGATCTCCAGCCTCACGATCTTGCTCAAAAATGATGGCCGGATAGCGTCTACTGGAAGGTTTAATGTCTTCAATATTGAGCTTTTCGATCATCTTCTTTCGAGAAGTGGCTTGTTTTGACTTAGCCACATTGGCAGAAAATCGGGCAATAAATTCTTGTAATTCTTTCTTTTTTTCTTCGGCCTTTTTATTTTGTTGAGCTCTTTGTCTAGCCGCCAATTGACTAGATTGATACCAAAAAGTATAGTTGCCCGAGTAATGGGAAATTTTCCCAAAGTCGATATCAGATATATGGGTGCACACACTGTCTAAAAAATGACGGTCGTGAGAAACCACAATAACGGTATTATCATAATCCGCTAAAAACTGTTCTAACCAAACAATGGTTTCATAATCTAAATCATTAGTGGGCTCGTCCATAATTAGCACATCGGGTTGGCCAAAAAGGGCTTGTGCCAATAGCACTCGCACTTTTTGTTTTCCATCCAAATCGCTCATAGTTTTATAGTGCAATTCTTCTTCGATACCTAAGTTAGATAATAAACTGGCTGCTTCGCTCTCAGCATTCCATCCGTCCATTTCTTCAAATTGAACTTGCAACACCCCCACCCGTTCGCCATCAGCGTCAGAAAAATCGGGTTTGGCATAGAGGCTTTCCATTTCAGCCTTAATATCAAAAAGGATTTTATTACCACGCATTACGGTTTCTAGCACAGGATAGACATCATAAGCATTGTGATTTTGCTCTAATACAGACATCCGTTTGCCAGGTTCCAAAGAAACATGGCCTGAATTAGGTTCTTGTGCCCCGGAAAGAATCTTTAAAAAAGTGGACTTCCCTGCCCCATTAGCACCAATAATACCATAGCAATTGCCTTGGGTAAAGCTGGTATTTACTTCATCAAACAACACCCTTTTTCCAAATTGGACGGAGAGGTTAGATACTGTCAACATAATTTCTATTTTGCGTTGCAAACTTACGCATTTCCCTATAAAAGAAAGCGCCCTTTTTTTGGAGTAACTTCTGTAGGCTTACAAAAGAATTAGCTGTATTTTTGAAACATGAGAGGTCGTGTTTTTGTATTGATTTCACTCTTGGTGTTTGGGGCTTGTCAAAAGCAAAAGACTAAATCCAAACACGCTGTCTTTTTTGGAGGTCATGTCATTCAACCCACCACCAATTTTTTAACCCTAAATCAAACCAACAATTCTTTTTCAGACACACTTCTTCTCAATAATAACAAACGTTTTGAAAAACAATACGATTCCCTTGTTTCTGGTATTTATTCTTTAGAACACCTGCCAGAATATCAAAAT
>JBMYZB010000074.1:0-8479 GCA_049609945.1 Flavobacteriaceae bacterium | reverse complement strand
CTATATCCCCAAAAAACAGGTACGCTAGAATTAGAGCCCCTAACGCTCTCTCTCAACGTTGACATTCCTTCTAATCGCCGAGATTTATTTGGTAACCGACTTTCTAAACAAATTCAAAAGACCATAACAGCTGGTGGAGTGAACATCAATGTGAAACCACTTCCACTTCAAGGGCAGCCGCCAAACTTTAGTGGAGCTGTAGGGCAATTTGATTTTGATGTTATTTTAAGTAAACAGACTCTTAAAGCAACAGAGTCTTTTCAAGCCAAAGTCAAAGTGCGTGGCAATGGCAACTTAAAACTTTTTGATCTTCCAAAAATTACCGTTCCCAATACCTTAGAGCTTTATGAACCCGAGCATTCGGAACAAGTAAAAACAACACTAAAAGGAATGCAAGGTAGCATTGAAGATAGTTATACAATTGTGCCCCAATACCAAGGAAAATATCCTATCTCTCCCCTTTCTTTCTCCTATTTTGACCCAAAAAGAGAGACCTATAGGACCTTGCAATCACAAAAATTAATTGTGGATGTTTTTGATGGACCTGTGGCCGGAAACCCTGCTATTGCAAATAGCGCTCAAATGCAACAGCAGAATTATGTGACGCCAGAGTCGGCTTTTAGATTTATCAGTTTAGACACTTCTTTAGATTGGATTGAGCAAGAATCGTTTTGGAAATCTAATGGCTATTGGGGAATGGCCTTGTCTCCTTTTTTGACCCTACTGTTGCTCTTTTTTGTTCGGAAACAAAATAGAAAAAATGCCCATGACGAACAGCAAATTAAACAACGTGCGGCAAATCGATTAGCTCGAAAATATTTAAGCTCTGCCAAGGCTCAATTAAACAACCAAGCCGCATTTTATGAAGCTTTGGAGCGAGCTTTACACAATTATTTAAAAGCAAAGTTGAGTCTGGAAACCCAAGAATTTAGCAAATCAAAAATAAAAATGTTGTTGGCATCCCGCCAGGTAAGTCAGAACGCCGCCGCTGCTTTTGTTGAATTGTTAGAAAATTGTGAACAAGCACGCTATGCTCCTGGCACCACAGTGAATATGACTGCCGATTATCAAAATGCCAGCAGCATTATTGCAATTTTAGACAAAGAATTGAAATGAAAAAAATGAAACCTATCATTTTATTGAGTTATTTGAAATCCCTTTTCAGAGCAGGTGTTTTTTTACTCTGTATTGCTTTAGGGGCACAGGACAATATGCAGCCTGTTTTTCAGGAAGGGAACGATGCTTACAATGATGGAGAATATGCAAAAGCCGCACAATTATATGAACAAGTTTTAAAAATGGGGCAACATAGTGCAGCACTCTATTATAATTTAGGTAATACCCATTATCGATTAAACAATGTGGCAGAAAGTATTTTTTATTTTGAAAAAGCGAAGCAATTAGACCCCAACAACGAAGACCTTAGAGTTAATAGTGCTTTTGCAGAAAACATGAAAATTGATGCTATTGAGCCTTTACCCATTTCACAATTGGCACAGTGGGAGACCACTCTTTTTGGTCTTTTTTCTCTCGAGGGTTGGGCTTTTGTTTCTATTGTTTTTGCTTGGTTACTGGTTTTGTTTTTAAGTGCTTATTGGTGGCTGAATCAATCGCTCTGGAAAAGGTTGTTTTTTACGCTGTCATTGCTAAGCATCTTTTTCTTTATTGGAAGTTTTACAGTGGCCTCCGTTGTAGAACATAGAAAAGCCACAACAGAATATGCCATTTTGTTTTCTGAAAAAATGGATATCCGAGCGGAGCCCAATGATCGAAGTGACATTTTATTTGTTTTGCATAAAGGAACTAAAGTGCAAGTGAAAGACTCACTCCAAGATTGGCAAGAAATAAGCATAGCCAATGGTGCTTCGGGGTGGATAAAAAATGCCCAACTGAGAAAATTAAACCTAGAGTAAATCTGTTGGGTTTTGCTTGGCAAATTCACCCAGCACCCATTCAAAACAAAATTTTCCAAACTGAAATAAATAAGGATAGCTTAAAGAGTCCTCTCTAAAGTTACTTGGTAAAAGGGTTATGATTTCATTAATTTGTTCATAAATTAAAACCAAAGCACTTAAAATTAAGCTCCACTTTAGAATTCCAAAAACGCCACCCAACAATCTGTTTATAAGGCCAAGTGCTGCCAGCTTCAGCACCTTTGTGAGTGCCTTTGCCATGGCAGAAATGGCAATCACAATCAGAATAAATAATAAAAGAAAGCTAATGGCATTTAAAATTTGTGGATTGGTGTTCATGTATTCGGCTAAATAAACCGTTGCTTTTCCTGAAAAAAGAAAGGCTCCAATAAGACCTAAACCCAAGGCCAACAATCTAGAAACGGCAATTATCAATCCGTTTCTCAGACCACTAATAAGACCCCAGGCCAAGCAAACAAAAACCAGAATATCAAAGCTGTTCATGGGGTTAAATTACGTATTTTTCAGTGGCCTACACAACAATTGCGTACCTTTACAATACATGAAAAAAGAAGTTCGAGACCCAAAGTTAAAAGCCCGCTGGCAATCACTAATTGACCTGTTAACTAAACGGTTCTCAGATTCTGAAGATTTAGATGTTGAAGGTGTTTTATATCTTATTGGCTTACAAGAATTGGGAAAATTTGACCAACGCTTCAAGAAAGATGATAATGTAAATCTAATTCATGTGGGTATTTGTACCGTTTTAGAACCCTATGGTTTTTATCGCTTTGATTTTATTGATGATGACGGATGGCCTCATTTTGAACTGCTTGAACAATTGCCAGCCCTAAAACCCGGAGAACAATCGATCCTGATTAAAACGGCCATTGTCGAATACTTTATGAAGCGAGGAGATATTTCATAAAACTTACTGTATTTTTGTATTATGATTGCGTCCATTAAAGAACACAAAAAAATAGTTGAAGAATTTCAAGCCAAAAACGCCGCTGAATTAGAGGCCTTTCGTATTCAATATCTTGGAAAAAAGGGCATTTTAAACGACTTTTTTAAGGCGTTTCGTGAAGTGGCTGCCGAAGAAAAAAAGGCTTATGGACAAGAAATTAATCAGCTTAAAGAGTTGATTAATGATACATTAAAAGCCCAATTGGCTGCTGTAAATACAAGTAAAGGAGACGCTAATTCGATTGACTTGAGCCGTCCTGGATTTCCATTGCATTTAGGCAATCGTCATCCCCTTTCTATTGTTCGCAATCGGATCATAGAAATTTTCACTCAAATTGGATTTGATCTTTCTGATGGTCCCGAAATTGAAGATGATTGGCACAATTTTTCGGCCTTGAATTTGCCAGAACACCATCCGGCGCGTGATATGCAAGACACGTTTTTTATTCAAACAAATCCTGACATCCTACTCCGTACTCATACTTCTTCAGTACAAGTGCGTCATATGGAAACCCATCAACCACCCATTCGAACAATTTCGCCGGGTCGTGTATTTAGAAATGAAGCTATTTCGGCTAGGGCACATTGCCTTTTTCATCAAATAGAAGGGCTATATATTGATAAAAAGGTGTCTTTTGCCGATTTAAAACAGACCCTGCTTTATTTCACCAAATCGCTTTTTGGAAATTCAAAAATTCGTTTACGCCCCTCTTTTTTTCCTTTTACTGAACCCAGTGCTGAGGTAGATATTTATTGGGGTTTAGAAACAGAAGTAGACTATCGAATTACCAAAGGAACGGGATGGTTAGAAATTATGGGATGTGGCATGGTGGATCCTAATGTATTAAAAAATTGCGGTATAGATCCTGAGACCTATTCAGGTTTTGCCTTTGGTTTAGGTGTAGAACGAATTGCTATGTTACTCTATCAAATTAGCGATATTCGATTGTTTTTTGAAAATGACTTGCGTTTTCTAAAACAATTTAGAGCCACTCTTTAAGGGTTTATAGCCAAGCTTTCCAAGGAATCCTGCTGAGCAGTAACACCAACCCTAAGCCATAAAAAAGAGCAATACGGGCAAACTTTTTTTCGTCTTGTGTTTGTCTTTTGTGCAAAGACCACCCAAGGGTAATTAAAAATAGAGCCAGCAGGTTGGTAATGGGATGTTCCACCAAATAGAGACGGGCATCACTGTTTTTCATAACTCCACCCATGCCCAAATCAGCCCAATAGGCAAACCAAGGAGAAACAAAGTAAAGAATCAGACCCACCAGCAATTGAATATGGGAAAAGATTAGAGCAAATAATGAAATACGCAAATCGTTGGAAGAAAATGTTTTTTTAGCAATCTTTCCTCGAAGTGCATTAAAAATAGCAAGAAGGAGGAGAACCAGAGTTAAATATGCCCAATACGAGTGGATAAATTTTAGAATTGAATACATAAGTTTAAAATTTCTTAAAAATACATTTTATTCTTAATTTAAATTTTAATTGCAATATTAACTTCTAAAATAAAAAGAAGATGAAACCCAACGCTTTTGTTGTGATCTTTAAAACAGTTCTGAATTTAGAAAACCAAGAGACATATAATGCTTATGTAGCTCAAATGAACACCCTAGTTAAAAAACAAGAGGGCTATTTAAGTCATCTTTCATTTCGCAACGAAGACGGTTTAGGGCTAACCTTGAGTTATTGGGAAAATGAGAAGACCATAGCGCATTGGAAAAAGCATGCAGCGCATCAAAAAGCACAACAAGAGGGGAAGGAGAAATTTTATATCAACTACACTTTGGAGATCGCCCAAATCAAACGATCTTACTCTTTTCCTTAAAAAGGAGACATAAATTTCATGGTAAAGCCAAGGTAATATGGTGCAGGAAACGAAACAAATAAGAAAAATTATTCATGTAGATATGGATGCTTTTTTTGCTTCTGTTGAGCAACTTGACCACCCAGAATTGCGTCATCAACCTATTGCTGTTGGTGGTGGAATTTCAAGGGGGGTGGTGGCTGCGGCAAGTTATGAGGCTCGTAAATTTGGTGTGCGAAGTGCCATGAACGGACCCTTGGCAAAAAGGTTATGTCCAGAATTGATTTTTGTGAAACCCCGTTTTGATCGCTATAAAGAAATTTCAAATCAAATTAGATCGATTTTTTTAGATTATACTCAGTGGGTAGAACCCCTTTCCTTAGATGAGGCGTATCTTGATGTGACCCAAAATCATTTCAATCTTCCTTCTGCCACTTTAATCGCTACAGAAATTCGAGAAAAGATCTTAAAGCAAACTGGACTTACCGCCTCAGCAGGTATTTCAATCAATAAGTTTCTAGCCAAAATTGCAAGTGATTGGAACAAACCCAATGGGCAAAAAACCATTCCCCCAGAAGAGGTACTCCCCTTTTTGGCAGTCTTAGACGTTAAGAAGTTCCATGGTGTTGGAAAAAAAACCAAAGAAAAACTCTATCAATTGGGTATTTATTCCGGTGAAGATTTAAGCGCACAAACAGAAGAACAACTACAAGATCATTTTGGAAAAATGGGACAGTATCTTTACCGTGTTGCCCGAGGGGAGCATCACAGTGAGGTAAAGCCTCATCACACGCCAAAGTCTGTGGGGGTCGAGCGCACCTTCGAACAAAACCTCTCTTCAGAGCTTTTTTTAGAAGAAAAGTTAGAAACCCTTGCCGCCATATTGGAAAAACGGTTAAAAAAACAAAAGGCCGCTGGAAAAACAATTACACTTAAGATTAAATACAGCGATTTTGTAGTGCAAACAAGACAGAAAACGCTCTCTTTTTCTATTGCTTCAGCACCATTATTGTTTGAACAAGCTAAGGCTCTACTCTATCAAGAAAAATTGGGTAATTCGGTTCGTTTGGTAGGAATAAGTTTGTCTCAATTGCGTTTTAAAACCAGCCAAAAAGTGGAAAGTAAACCCAAAGAAAAAGAGCAACCTGAAAGGCAAACCCGATTACCTTTTTAAATCACGGAAACTCTAAGGGTATTTACCATTCCTTTTCTGGTGATGGGCATGGCTGTTAGGTTCACAACCATATCTTCTTCAACCACAAACCCTTTTTCTTGCGCAATGGCATTAATTTCTTCAACCGTATTATCGGTGCTTTCAAAATTGTCATAGTAAAAAGCTTTTACCCCCCAAAGCAAACTCAACTGAGTGAGAATTCTTTTATTTGATGTAAACACTAAAATATTTGATATGGGTCGCCACGCTGAAATTTGATAGGCCGTATAACCACTATTGGTTAAGGTACAGATAGCTTGAGCATTAATATCGTTGGCAATTTGAGCAGCGTGAAAACAAACTGATTTTGTAATAAACCTTTTGGTTCTAATATTGGGGGGGTCTTGTGGCACCACCACTCGATTTGAATTTTCTACTTGCATCACAATGGAACGCATCGTTTCGATCACTTCAACAGGATATTTTCCTACAGAAGTTTCGCCAGATAACATTACGGCATCGGCACCATCCATCACAGAATTGGCCACATCGTTCACCTCAGCGCGGGTGGGTGTGAGGCTATCTGTCATGGTTTCCATCATCTGCGTAGCAATAATGATGGGAATACGTGCTTTTTTGGAGAGCAGCACCAATTCTTTTTGTAACAAAGGCACTTCGGCAACGGGCACTTCAACACCTAAATCACCACGAGCCACCATAAGGCCCTCGCTGTAGGCAATAATTTTATCTATGTTTTCTATAGCTTCGGGTTTCTCAATTTTTGAAATGATCGGAATGGGCACTTTAAGATGCTTTTTCATCAACTCTTTTAGCATCAAAACATCTTCACTATGGCGAACAAAAGAGAGGGCGATCCAATCCACATCTTGCGTAAAAATAAATTCAGCATCTTGAATATCTTTCTTGGTTAAAGCGGGTAGTGAAATGTTGGTGTTGGGTAAATTAACGCCTTTATTGGATTTAAAGGCTCCCCCCTGAAGCACTTTGGCGGTGACTTCTGTTTTTCTGTCTGAGGCCACCACTTCAAAAATTAATTTTCCATCGTCTAGAAGAATTTTTTCACCCGAGGTCACATCTTTAGGAAATTGTTTATAGTTCATGTAGGCTTTTTTAGCGTTACCCACAAAAGGTTCTTTGGTGGAAAAAATGACCTGGTCTCCAGGCTTCACCACGGCTCCTTCTTCCATTTTTCCAACACGTAATTTTGGACCTTGCAAATCGGCTAAAATGGCCGTTTGAGTGTTTAATTTTTTATCGGCTTCACGGATTCTTCGTATTCTGTCTTCTACTTCCTCATAATTGGCATGTGAAAAGTTAATGCGAAAAACATTTACCCCAGCTAAGATCATTTTTTCAATAATGGTTTGATCATCACAGGAGGGTCCAAGGGTAGCTACAATTTTGGTTTTTTTGATAGGATTCATCAATCAAATATTAAATGCAATTGGTTTCTGATTTTTTCTTGGTTAAGCGTATAATGCAAAGATACTGAGGCAAGCTCCTGAAGCGCTGCTTTTAGCATTTCTAATATGCTTTGCTCATTCACTTTTAAAATAAAATCGAGTTGTTTAAATTCTGGCAATAAATATACTTCTTTTAAATGGGGGGCATCAAATAATATATTCTTTAAATTTTTGTGATGCGTTATTGGTTTTTGATATTTATTAGTGTAAAGTTCGGCATGCACCCCCTCCCTTTCGGTTTCCCACACGTATCGACTAAAAAAAGCATCTACTGCGGGAAAATCAATATCTTCTGACACACGATAAAAGTGACTTCCCACTATTTTGTTAAGTTGAAAAGCCAGTTGATAATCTTCTAAAGTACTGCAAATGCCTTCTAGAAAATAAGCATCACTTATTTCGTTTAGAGAAAGTTGATAGGTTTTGAAAGCCTTGCTCATTGAGAAAGGGATTTAATCTTTAGTGCGTAATAGCCTCTTTTGGCTACTTTTTCTTCTGCCTTTTTTTTCGAAATGTCTCTTGCTTTTGCAATTTGTTTTTGATCGATAAAAAATGAAGAGCTATAATTTACCTTGGGATCAAAGCCCTCATCTTCTTTAGTTTCAAAACGATAGGTGATTTTGTTTTTCTGTGCCCATTCAATCAATGCACTTTTATAGCTCAGCACCCGATCGTTTAGCGAATCCATATCAATGTGTTCTTGAATTATTTTATCAATAATGAACCGTTTGCTTTTTTCATACCCTTTATCAATCAAAAGGGCACCCAAAAGTGACTCTAATAAATTGCCATGCACATCTTCTCCAAAGCTATTTTGTTTTTTTCCGGTTTGCATCCACTGCACCAAATTGAGTTTTTTGCCAATGCTATTTAGTTGCTCTCGACTCACAATTTGAGCCCGCATTTGTGTCAATTTCCCCTCATTTGCCTTAGGATATTCTTCAAATAGAAAGGCAGCTACAACCGCATTTAGCAGGGCATCCCCTAAAAACTCTAAGCGTTCAAAGTTGATTCGAGTGCCAGAGTCGTCTTTTTGATTTAGGGAAGGATGAATAAAAGCGCGCTGATAGATCGATTTATTTTTTACCTGCAAGCCCAACTGCTGTTTTAATTGTATATAGAAATCCCCAGATGTTTCCATTCGGGGAGTTAA
>JBMYZB010000073.1:0-8535 GCA_049609945.1 Flavobacteriaceae bacterium | reverse complement strand
AAGGGGATGCGTTTTGGACGTCATTATGTGAATGCGCCCAGTTGTGGTCCTTCACGCTTTACCTTACTCACCGGAAAGTATGGCCCACCAGGCAACAATGCTCTTTTTTTAAGAGCGGCTAAAATGCAGAAGGGGGAAGAAAAGCTAGATCCGAGTCTTCCCGAATGGCTTAAAACCAATGGCTATACCACGGTTTCGGTTGGAAAGGTTTCTCATCATCCCGGGGGTAGAGGAGGAGCCGATTGGGACGACAGCACCCAAGTGGAGATGCCGGGGGCCTGGGACAAACATCTTTTACCCGTTGGTGATTGGCAACACCCTAGGGGGGTAATGCATGGCTCGGCAAATGGTGAAATTCGCAAGGTGGCTAGTGAAATGGACGTTTTCCAACATTTTGATGGTGATGACCATAGTTATCCTGACGGTACTATTGCTGCTGAAGCTATACATCAACTCAAGCAACTCACTACATCAAAAATGCCCTTTTTATTAGCCGTAGGTATCATCAAGCCTCACTTACCTTTTGGAGCACCAAAAAATTATTACGATCAATATGCAAACGTTTCTCTTCCTAAAATAAAGTATCCGGAAAAACCACATGGCAAAACCACATGGCATGCTTCTGGAGAGTTTATGAAATATAACCGTTGGGGAAAAGACCCTAATACCGACAGAGCCTTTGCCGATGAAGTCCGACGTCATTATGCAGCTGCGGTGAGTTATGCCGATGCCCAAGTGGGCAAAATTCTTGCGGCACTTAAACAAAGCGGTGTGGATAAAAACACTATTGTGGTGTTGTGGGGCGACCACGGCTGGCACCTAGGTGAGCATGCCATTTGGGGCAAGCATAGTTTGTTCGAAGAAGCCTTACACGCTCCCTTAATCATTCATTATCCGGGCATGAAAAACAGCGGTTCACAAACCGAGGCTTTAGTAGAGACCCTTGATCTCTTTCCTACCCTTTGTGAGCTAGCAGGTATTGAAATCCCTTCCTTTGTACAAGGTGTTTCTTTAAAAAATATTTTAGACGATCCTAGACAAAAGGGACATCCTGTGGTGGCTTATACCAATCGGGCAACCACCTTACGAACAGAAACCCACCGCATAGTACTTCATAAAGAGGGTCAGGTAGAGCTATATGACCATAGAAGCCTTGCTAAAGAAACGCAAAACATAGCCGATCAATACCCTCAAGTTGTGACTGAATTAAAGAATGAAATGAGCACTAAACTAAAACGCTAAAAGGAATTTAAGAGGTTTACTGGTTCATCGAAATCAAAAACTCCTCATTGCTTTGGGTGCGTTTAAAGCGATCGTTGATAAACTCCATGGCTTCAACAGGATTCATATCTGCTAGATATTTTCGCATTATCCACATGCGTTGAATGGTGTTTTCGTCTAATAATAAATCGTCTCTTCGAGTACTGGAAGAGATCAAATCGATGGCTGGGAAAATACGACGGTTAGCAATTCTTCGATCCAACTGTAATTCCATATTTCCAGTACCTTTAAATTCTTCAAATATCACCTCATCCATCTTGGAACCGGTTTCGGTTAGAGCCGTAGCAATAATGGATAAGGATCCTCCGCGTTCAATATTTCTTGCGGCACCAAAAAAGCGTTTAGGTTTGTGGAGTGCATTGGCATCTACACCGCCACTAAGTATTTTTCCAGAAGCGGGTTGAACGGTGTTGTATGCTCTAGCTAAGCGGGTTACAGAATCTAAAAGAATGACCACATCATGACCACATTCTACTAAACGTTTTGCTTTTTCAAGCACAATATTGGCTACCTTAACGTGCCGGTCGGCAGGTTCATCAAAAGTGGAGGCTACCACTTCTCCATCCACATTGCGCTGCATATCAGTAACCTCTTCGGGTCGTTCATCAATCAATAAAATTAGTTGATACACTTCAGGATGATTGGCGGCAATGGCATTAGCTATGTCTTTTAATAACATGGTTTTACCCGTTTTGGGTTGGGAAACAATCATGCCTCTTTGTCCCTTACCGATGGGGGAAAATAAATCCATTATGCGAGTAGAAATAGTACTTTTCTTATCAGCTAGGTTGAATTTTTCTTGTGGAAAAAGAGGAGTTAAATGTTCAAATGAAACCCGATCGCGAACCAATTTGGGATCCAATCCATTGATATAGTCTACTTTGATGAGAGGAAAATATTTCTCTCCTTCTTTGGGTGGGCGTACGGTGCCTAAAACAGTGTCTCCAGTTTTGAGCCCAAAAAGTCTTATTTGTGATTGAGAAACGTAAACATCATCTGGCGAAGACAAGTAGTTATAATCGGAAGAGCGTAAAAAACCATATCCTTCTGACATGATTTCTAATACACCTTCGGTGGTTACAATGCCGTCAAATTCAAAATCGGGTTCCCTATATCGGTTCCGGTGGTCTTTGTTGTGATTGACTTCACCTTTAAATTTTTTGTTTTTATGTTTCCCGTTATTGCTATTGTTGTTGTTGTTGTTGTTGTTGTTGTTGTTGTGACGATTTTCTTGAAATCCACTATTATTTTGCTCCTTTACGGGGGTTGACGTATTTTTCTTTACGGGCTGAATGGGCTTAATCTTTATTGTTTTTTTAGGCTTTTCTTCCTGAGTAGCATCGCTTTTTGGTGCAATCTCTTTAGGGTTAGAAGCAATATAATCAATAATTTGATAGATTAAATCCATTTTTTTTAATCCAGTGATACGTTTTAAGCCAATTGATTTTGCAATTTTTTGCAATTCGGGAAGCTTTTTAGTTTTAAGCGTCGCTATTTCGTACATAAAAATTTAATAATGAATAACAATAAAAAGTGAATCGGAGTAGTAAAAGATTAACCGATTTGGTTAGCACTAGGCAATATTACAAATTTTATGTTAAAAAAGAGGAATTTTAAAAAAAACTTAATTTTGTAAAAAAACGTGATGATTCAACGCCTACAATCTATTTATTTGTTAGTACTTTTTCTATCTTCTTCCTACTTACTATATGAGTCAAAATCTGCGTTGGCAGCTACTTTCTTTTCTGATAATTATGGTTTTGCTTTAGGGCCCTTGTTTTCTTTTGTAACCCTCTTATTATTTAAAAAGCGAACTATTCAAGCTTTTTTTTGTTTTGTATTGATTGTAATTCAAGTCTTACAAATTGGTATTTATATTCAAAAAGTAGATTTTGCCTTAAGTTTAGGATGGACTGAAGGCGTAATTATTTTTTCTTTGTTCAATACTATTTTGGCTTTGTTGGCTAGGCGTTTAATTTTGAAAGACGAAGCTTTGGTTCGCTCAATCGACCGCATTCGATAAAACACCTCTTAAGCCAAGCTCAATTGCTTCAAGATCAATTACTTTACCTTTGTCAAGGGTGAACCGCAACATGGTTCTAATTTTGTGAAATCCTGCAATACCAGCCGCCCCGGGATTCATATGTAAATGCTTGTTTTGATGATCTTGCATAACCTTTAGGATGTGTGAGTGTCCGCAAATAAATATGTCTGGGTGGTGCTGTTCTATGAGTATTTTTGCTCGCGTCACATAGCGTCCCGGCGATCCTCCAATATGAATCATAAGTACTTTGACGCCCTCTGCAGTAAAAGATAAATATTCTGGAGCTTGTAACCTCACTTGTTGTCCATCAATATTACCATAAACGGCTCTGAGCGGTTTGAGAGTTGAAAGTTCGTCCATAACCTTCAAATTCCCAAGGTCTCCAGCATGCCATACTTCATCGACTTCTGCCATATAACGGATTATTTTTTCGTCTAGGTGACCGTGGGTGTCTGAAAGTAAGAGAATCTTTTTCAATTTTTTTGTATTTTTAATGAGCACCCTAAAGGTAATCAATCCATTAAAAAAGCCATTCCTACAAAACCTCAAAGCCAATTGATTTGTTCAGAAAAAAAACCTAGCACCCTTTCTTTTTACATAGATCATTTGGTCTTCAAACTCGAACCAAACCATACGCCTAGAACAATTTTCTACAAGGAAATAGATAAGGTTTGTACAGTTCAATACAAAGGACTGCATTATACTTTTTTAGCCTTTAGTTCTGCTTTATTTTTCATCACGTTTGGAATGTTTTTTATGGAAGAAGGAACATTTTATATTGTGGTAACCAGTGTTTGTGTACTTATAATGTCTATCGTGAACTTTAAAGCGGACGCAAGCATGATAAAAATTAAGCGTGGAGCCCTAGAAACTGAAGTATTTAAATCCTCTAAAAAGGAAGAAGTTAAGGAGGCACTCAAATGTTTAAAAAGCTATCAAACTCAATATAAAGTGCCTACATCGACTATTAATTAAGAATAAAAGACTTTGGCATTCTGCACTATTTTCTTTTAGGGCTGCTGAAAACCCAATATCTTTGTGCCTACAAGCCAATTAGGATGCGTTATTTTATAGAATTTTCATACGCTGGTACAAATTATCACGGTTGGCAACGTCAGCCCAATGCGCTATCGGTACAGCAAGTAATGGAAGAGGCGGTATGTATCCTTCAAAAGCAAGTTTGCCCACTTGTGGCCGCCGGCAGAACAGACACCGGGGTCCATGCCCGTCAAATGGTGGCTCATTTTGATGTGGAAACCCTTGTTGAAGATTGTCAACAATGGGTGTATAGGATCAATCAATATTTGCCTCAAGACATTGCTGTTCATTCTTTACGCCACATGCAAGATACAGCTCACGCTCGTTTTGATGCTTTGTCTAGAACATACGAATATCATATCAAAAGATTTAAAACTCCTTTTGAAAATGAATTACACTATTGCTTTTATCAACGCTTAGATCTAGCTCAGATGAATTTGGCAACTCAAGTGCTATTGGAATACGAAGATTTTGAGTGTTTTTCAAAATCAAACTCTGATGTAAAGACCTTTTTTTGTAAGATAACTCAAGCACAATGGAAGAAAACCAAAAAGGGTTATATCTTTACCATCACTGCTAACCGATTTTTACGCAATATGGTGAGAGCCATTGTGGGCACACTCATAGAAATTGGTTTAGGAAAGAAAAACGTTGAGGACTTGCATAAAATTATAAAATCTAAAAATCGCTCTTCTGCCGGCTATTCTGTCCCTGCTCAAGGTCTTTTCCTAACACATATCGACTATCCTAAAAGCTTGTATAAGTAATGTATAAATCAAGTTCCTTTTTTGATTTTAAACTTTTTAAGGCCTTATTGCGCTATGTGAAGCCCTATAAAAAGACCTATTATTTTGTTCTTACAGCCGCTATTTTATTATCCATTTTCTCTAATTTGACGCCCTATTTATTAAAAATAACAGTGGATGATTACATTCGCTTAAACGATTTTGAAGGTACTTTGCGGCTAACTCTTTTAATGTTTGCAACCCTCTTTATGGAGGTTCTTTTTCAATTTCTTTTTGTGTTTTATGCCAATTGGTTAGGACAACGAGTGGTGAAAGATTTGCGTGTGGATTTATTTAAAAAAATAATTCATTTCAAAATGGCTTATTTTGATACTACTGCGGTAGGTCGATTGGTTACTCGTTCTGTGAATGATATTGAAACCATAGCTAGTATTTTTTCACAAGGGCTCTTTATGATTATAGCTGATTTTTTAAAAATGGCTTTGGTCATAGTGGTAATGCTTGCTGTAGATTGGCGTTTATCGCTAATCGTTTTTTCCATTTTTCCAGTCATTATTTATGCCACTCGGTTGTTTCAAAAAGCGATGAAAAAAGCTTTTGAGGAAGTGCGTTTGCAAGTAGCCAACCTTAACACCTTTGTTCAAGAACGTTTAAGTGGAATGAAAATAGTTCAGATTTTTAGACGAGAACAAATTGAATATCAAAATTTTGTAGCTATTAATGAAAAGCATAAAAAGGCTTGGTTGAAAACGGTTTGGTTTAATTCCATCTTTTTTCCAGTGGCAGAAATAGTATCTTCCATTACCATTGGATTGTTGGTGTGGTATGGAGGTTATAATGCTATTGATGGGGGTAGCATTTCTTTAGGAACCATTTTTTTGTTTATTCAAATGTCGCAAATGCTCTTTCGCCCCTTACGTCAAATTGCTGATAAATTTAATACCCTTCAAATGGGTATGGTGGCTGTGGAGCGAATTTTTGCCCTATTGGCCACCTCAAGTCATATTGAAGACAAAGGCATCCAATCTGCTAAAGACTTAAAAGGAAATATAAAATTTGATAAAGTACATTTTTCATATGTGCCCGATGAGAAAGTGCTTAAGGGGATATCCTTTGAAATTAAAGAAGGCGAAACCGTTGCCATTGTTGGAGCTACCGGAGCCGGTAAATCAACCATTATCAATCTTTTGTCACGTTTTTATGACTTTAATCAAGGCCAAATTTCCATAGATGGTATTTCGATCAAAGATTTTAAATTAAAATCGCTGCGAGAACAAGTGGCCACCGTATTGCAAGATGTCTTTTTATTTGCTGATACGCTTTATAACAACATTATCCTTTACAACAATAAAATTTCTGAGGCCGAAGTAATTCGAGCAGCAAAAGAAATAGGGGTTCATGATTTTATTGAATCTCTTCCCGGAAAATATAATTACAATGTTAAGGAAAGAGGCGTTTTGCTATCTGCTGGTCAGCGCCAACTGATTGCTTTTTTGCGGGCCTACATCACACAACCTAACATTTTGGTTTTGGATGAGGCCACCTCTTCAATAGACACCTACTCTGAAGAAATAATACAAAAAGCAACGGCCGTTTTAACGCGAGGGAAAACCTCAATAATTATTGCGCATCGTTTGGCTACAGTGCGAAATGCAGACCGCATTATTGTGATGGAAGAAGGTAAAATTGTTGAAATGGGAAGACATGAAGAATTAATGAAACGACCTCAAGGACATTATGCCAAGCTTTACGATATTCAATTTGCTATGGAGAAACCCATGGCTAGTTAACTATTAAAATCTTCTTGTAATTGTTTTGATAAAGCCCCTGAAGAGGGCATATCCATCATGCGCCCATTTTTTATGTAGGTAATGCTCCCTCTCTGTTCAGAAATCACAACCACAAGAGCATCCGTTTTTTCTGAAATACCCAAGCCAGCTCTGTGTCTAAGGCCATATTTCTTGGGCAGTTTTTCTTTTTGAGAAACGGGTAAAATGACTCGTGTAGCAATAATCTTATTGTTTCTTAAAATGATTGCTCCGTCGTGCATAGGGCCGTTTTTAAAAAACAAGGTTTCGAGCATTTGTGGAGCCAATTCCAATTGCACTTCGTTTTCCGCTAGGATTAAAAAATTGAGATTGTTACTTTGTTCTATAACAATAAGTGCTCCCGTTTTGTTTTTTGCCATTTGTTTGCAATCAGCAACTAGAATGTCAAGTTGAAGTAAGGAAGTATTTTGCTTTTCTTTTAAAAAATTAAAATAACGAATCACTCCACGGCGATTGGTGAAATTGGTGGAGCCAATGAGGAGCAAAAATTTTCTAATCTCTTGCTGAAAAACAACAATTAAGGCAAAAAAACCTACACTAATAAAATTTCCTAAGATACTGCTGAGCATATCCATTTTAAGTGCAGCTGTAAGTTTCCAAATAATATAGATGATAACAATGCCAATAAAAATATTGATGGCAACAGTGCCCCGCACCAATTTATAGAGATAAAATAAAAGCAATGCCACAAGAATAATATCAAAGATATCGACAAATGAGAGGTCAAGAAAATCGAAGGTATTCAATCAGTTGCTTTTGGTAAAAATAAAAAATCTATTGCATTAGCCCTACCAATTCAATACATTCTTTGGCTGCTTTAACATCGTGAACTCGAAGAAGGTCAGCTCCTTCCAATAAGGCTTTGGTATGTAACACAGTGGTTCCGTTCAATGCTTCTTCTGGTTGAATAGAGAGGGCTTTATAAATCATAGACTTTCTAGATACTCCCACCATTACGGGGAGGTTTAAGCTTTGAAAAGCATTTAAGTTGTTTAGAATTTTATAGTTATGGGACAGTGTTTTTCCAAATCCAAAACCCGGATCAATAATTAAATCTGTTATTCCAGCTTGTTCTGCCAGTATTTTTTGCTCGGAAAAAAAAGTAAGTATTTCTGAAATCACATTTTCATAATGAGGGTTGTTTTGCATGTTTTTAGGTTGCCCTTGTTTATGCATCATCACATAAGTTGCTTTCAATTGCCCCACAATAGCAAACATTTCGGGGTCAGCTTGACCAGCAGAAATATCATTAATAATAGATACTCCCATTTCAATAGATTCTTTTGCTATGGCACTGTAAAATGTATCTACAGAAAAGCAATCCGAGGGAAATTCATTCAGAAGTGATTCCAATATATGAAACAACCGTTGCTTTTCTTGATCCACTGTTAAGGTTTTACTGCCTGGGCGCGAACTCATGGCACCCACATCAATAAAATCAGCTCCTTCTTTCAGCATTATTTCTGTTTGTTTGAGTGCTGAGGCTTCGCTTTGAAAACGCCCTCCATCATAAAAAGAATCGGGAGTAAGATTTAATATTCCCATGATTTTTGGGATTTTGAAATTGTGGAGTAGGCCCTTTATTTGAATCGATTTT
>JBMYZB010000072.1:0-8630 GCA_049609945.1 Flavobacteriaceae bacterium | reverse complement strand
TTTTTGGAGTTTATACAAAAAACCTTTGCTAATACAGGCATTTTTAATTTAACAAAAAATGGAAAATAGTTTATATATCATTCTGTCTCTTGGAGGGGTCTTATTAGGTTTGGCTCTGGGGTGGATTCTACAAAATCAAAGGAGTAAAAAAATAATGGGCAAAGCTTTGGAAGATGCCAAACAAATTCGCAAAAAAGCACATGCGGATGCAGAAAGTCTTAAAAAAGAAAAAATGCTTCAGGCTAAAGAACGCTTTATAGAATTAAAGTCAGAACACGAAAAAGTTATTTTAGAACGTGAAAAGAAAATTGTTGTTCAAGAAAATCGACTTCGTGAAAAAGAGAAAGCTGTGAACCATGAAATGAAAAAGACTAGTGAACAAGCAAGAAAATTTGAACAAAAAAATAAAACCTTAGATCAGAAGATCGAAAATTTTAACCGTAAGACCGAAGCTTTAGAGGCTCAACATCAAATTCAAGTGGAACGTTTGGAAACCTTGTCCAATTTATCGGCAGAAGAAGCCAAACAAGCATTGGTTGAATCTTTAAAGGAAAAAGCAAAAGCCGAGGCCATGGTTTTTGTTCAAAACAGCTTGGAAGAAGCAAAACTAACAGTGCAACAAGAAGCACAAAAAGTGATCATTAACACCATTCAACGTATTGGCACAGAAGAAGCTGTTGAAAATTGTGTGAGTGTCTTTAATTTGGAATCTGACGATGTAAAAGGAAGAATTATTGGTAGGGAAGGGAGAAACATTCGTGCTTTAGAAGCCGAGACTGGTGTTGAGGTGATTGTTGATGACACCCCTGAGGTGATAATTTTGTCTTGCTTTGATCCGGTCAGAAGAGAAATAGCTCGATTGTCACTTCACCGATTGGTGAGTGATGGACGTATTCATCCTGCGCGCATTGAAGAGGTGGTGAAAAAAACCCAAAAGCAAATTCAAAACGAAATTATTGAGGTTGGAAAAAGAACTATCATAGACCTTGGTATTCATGGCTTGCATCCAGAACTTGTTAAAGTGGTTGGGCGGATGAAGTATCGATCTTCATACGGACAAAATTTATTACAGCACTCCAGAGAGGTCGCCAAATTGTGTGGCGTGATGGCCTCAGAACTTGGGCTAAACGCCAAATTAGCTAAACGTGCAGGTTTACTTCATGATATAGGTAAAGTTCCTGAAGAAGAAACTGAAACTCCACACGCTTTATTGGGTATGGAATGGGCAGAAAAATATGGGGAAAAAGCTGAGGTATGTAATGCCATTGGTGCCCACCATGATGAAATTGAAATGACGTCTCTTTTATCTCCCATAATTCAGGTTTGTGATTCTATTTCGGGAGCTCGACCTGGAGCTCGACGTCAAGTTTTAGAGAGTTATGTTCAACGTCTAAAAGACTTGGAAAACATTGCCCAAAATTTTGACGGTGTCAATAAAGCTTATGCCATTCAAGCGGGGAGAGAGTTGCGAGTATTTGTGGAAAGTGAAAAAGTGAGCGATGACCATGCTGCTCAATTGTCTTTTGAGATTTCACAAAAAATTCAAACTGATATGACTTATCCCGGGCAAGTTAAAGTAACTGTTATTAGAGAAACACGATCGGTCAATGTTGCGAAATAACTTTTGGCCTAGTTTAAAAACATAAATACCAAAGCTGCTAAGGCAGCACCCAAAAAAGGTCCCACAATAGGCACCCAACTATAAGCCCAATCGGCCTCTTTATTTTTCCTTGGTAAGAGTTGATATACAAGTCGTGGACCAAAGTCACGCGCAGGATTTATGGCGTAACCAGTAGGACCACCCAAACTCATTCCAATCACCCATACTAAAATTCCTACGGGTAAAGCATCGAGTGCACCTAGACCAAAATTCTCTACTTCCAAACCGGCAATAGCAATGTTAGGACTAGCAATATTTAATGCCCCAAAAACCAACACAAATGTCCCAACGGCTTCACTTAAGAGGTTATTTTTGTAGTTTCTAATCGCCGGAGCCGTGCAAAATGTACCTCTAACTGTTCCTTCTTCTTTTGTTTCTCGGTAGTGATCTCGATAGGTTAAATAGGCTAACCAACTGCCAAACATGGCTCCACCTATTTGAGCAACCACATAGCCCGGTACCAAATTCCATGAAAATTTATTTACCAATGCCAATCCAAAGGTCACAGCTGGGTTGAGATGGGCACCGCTAGATTGAGAGGAAACATAAACGCCTACAAAAACGGCAAAACCCCAAGCGGCTGTTATAAGAACTAAGGCACTTTGGTTTTCTCCGTAAGTTTTCTTTAAACTCACGTTGGCTACAACCCCAGCGCCCAGGAGCAATAAAATGGCAGTACCAATAAATTCGGAAACGTATGGATGCATTTCAATCATAGTATATAATTTTTAGCGATTTGTTCAAATTCTTCCAATTGTTTTGTTTTCCAGGCTTCGGAGTAACCCAAGGTTTTTCGCATGATTTCAGCCACTTCTGGACCTATACGAAGTGCTTCTTTGGCATTGAGAAACAAGGCACGAGTTCGGCGTGCTAAAATATCTTCAACAGTTAGAGCCATTTCTTTTTCAAGTGCCCAAACAATTTGATTTTTTGAGATTTGAAATAATGGAGAAAGAGAGGTGTTTCCTTTAGGGTCAAGAGCCCTAATATCATTCACGTCTGTCCCGTAAACATGAAGTGGATTGCTCCAATCGGCATTTAAATCATATCCGTTTATAGGCAGTTCAACCGTGTTACACTTGCGTTCGGGTAGTCCTGCCACTACAGCTGCAGTGTTCACGGTGTCTTCCGCAATTTTTCTATAGGTGGTCCATTTGCCTCCTAGCACACTCACTAAACCACTAGTACTCACCTTAATTTTATGGTGTCTTGAAACTTCTTTAGTGCTTTCTTTGTTTTTTGAAGCCGCTAGGGGGCGCAAGCCAGCAAAAATACTCTTAACATCCTTTCGGGAGGGTTTTTTGGTCATGTAGGCACTGGCATTAGACAAGATGAATTCGATTTCTTCCTCTTGAGCATGGGGTTCTTCTTTGGTTTCATCTATTGGAGTGTCTGTAGTGCCCACCACAACATGGTCTTTCCAGGGTACGGCAAAAAGCACCCTGCCATCAGTTGTTTGCGGAACCATTATGGCATGTGGCCCCTTTAAAAAGGATTTTTTAAGCACCAAATGCACGCCCTGACTTGGTCGAATCATAGGATCACTATTTGGTGCGTCCATTTGCATGACACTGTCAGAAAAAACGCCTGTTGCGTTAATCAATACTTTAGTTGAAATTTCGATTGATTCTCCCGTTATTTGGTCTTCTGCGATGAGCCCCACAATTATGCCGTTTTCTTTAATTAATTCTTTTAAAGCAACATAATTGAGTAGGGTAGCCCCCTGACTTTCTGCTGTTAGACCAAGGCTTATTGCCATCCTAGCATCATCAAATTGGCCGTCGTGATATATTACTCCTCCACGAAGTCCCTCTTTATTAACATTAGGGATGAGGTCAATGGTTTCTTCGCGGTTCAAAATGGTTGAAGGCCCCAAGCCCAATTTTCCTGCCATCATATCATAGACCTTGAGCCCTAATCCATAAAATGGGCTGCTCCACCAATCATATGAGGGAATCACAAAGCTTAGGTCTTGCACTAGGTGAGGTGCATTTTTACGCATAATGCCTCTTTCTTTTAAGGCTTCAAGAACTAAAGAAATATCTCCATTTTGAAGATAACGCACCCCACCGTGAACCAGTTTTGTACTGCGAGAGGAAGTGCCTTTGGCAAAATCATGTTTTTCAATAAGTAGTGTTTTATATCCGCGGCTAGCAGCATCAAGGGCAATACCTAAACCTGAAGCTCCTCCGCCAACCACCACCATGTCCCATGCTTTTTCACGGTTTTTAACATAGTATAGATTTTCGGTTCTATTCATGTGCAGTTTTTAAGGCTTTGGGTACTCGAGTTGCCCACTGTGATAGAATTTTATCGTTTTGTGGATTGCTAGTGGGAGAAAAAGCTTTGTCTTTTTTCCAAATGTGTTTTAAAGTTTCCACGTTTTCCCAATAGCCCACTGCCAGTCCAGCAAAAAAGGCTGCTCCAAGCGCTGTAGTTTCAGTAGTTTCTGGGCGTATCACTTCTGTTTGTAGCAAATCGGCTTGGATTTGCATCAATAAATTATTGTTTGATGCTCCACCATCAACTTTTAAAGAGGTAAAGGTAGTGCCTGCGTCTTTTTCCATTTCGATAATGATATCTCTTGTTCGCAATGCGATGGCTTCAAGGGCTGCCCGAGCAATGTGTCCTTTTTGTGTGCCTCTTGTTATACCCACAATGGTTCCTGTAGCTTGCGGATCCCAATAGGGAGCTCCCAAGCCAGAAAGGGCTGGTACAAACGTAATCCCACCGTTGTTTTCTACTGTGCTGGCAAGGGCCTCAATATCTGCGGCTTGATTTATGATTTGCAGCTGATCTCGCAACCATTGTACTAAAGCCCCAGCGGTAAAAATACTCCCCTCAAGGGCATAGGTAACTTCGCCGTTTAATTGATAGCCAATGGTAGTCAACATTTTATTTTTGGATGCCACGGCTTTGCTTCCGGTATTCATGATGCAAAAGCAACCAGTGCCATAGGTGTTTTTCACATCTCCTTTGTTTACACACATTTGTCCAAAAAGTGCGGCCTGCTGATCTCCGGCAATGCCACTTATTGGAATTTCTTGTCCCAGCAGTTCCGCTGAAGTGTTGCCCACTTTTTCTGCACAAGAAACCACTTGCGGCAATAACGATTTTGGAATATCAAGAAGATTGAGCAACTCGTCATCCCATTGAAGGCTATGGATATTAAAAAGCAACGTTCTACTGGCATTGGTCACATCAGTAACGTGTACAGCACCTTGGGTTAAATTCCAAATAAGCCAACTGTCAATGGTGCCAAAGGCCAACTCTCCCTTTTCAGCCGCTTTTCTCAATTCTGGATTTTCATCTAAAATCCATTTGATCTTGGTACCAGAAAAATAGGCATCAAGAACTAAACCAGTTTTTTCATAAAAAGCGGCTGAATTTGCACTCAACTGATCGCATATAAAAGCGGTTCTTCGATCTTGCCAAACAATGGCCTTATGTACGGGTTTTCCTGTTTTACGATTCCACAATACGGTGGTTTCTCGTTGGTTGGTGATCCCTATAGCAGCAATTGATGCTGCTTCACTATGGGTTTGTCCAATAGCCTCTTTGATGGCTTTTAATTGGGTTTGCCAAATCTCATCGGCATCGTGTTCAACCCAGCCTTCTTTTGGAAAATATTGAGGAAATTCATATTGTGAAAGACTAACTGTCTCTCCGTTTTCATTAAAAACAATGGCTCTAGAACTTGTTGTTCCGGCATCAATGGCTAAAATATATTGTTGCATTGAAGGGGGCTTTAGTCGTTAAGAAATTAAATTCCCTTCATCATCCCAAACAGCGGTGTCGTTTCGTTTGGACTGATCGGTAAATTTATCTTCCCAATCGGCATAAGAAAAACCGTGTTCTTTCAATACCTCTTCGGGTACACCATCCCAGACATTGGGTTGATTGCCTTGATAGCCCAATTCCTTAATGCCCACAGCTGAAGTAAAATAACCGGTTACCACCAAATTACGCATAAGCGAAAAGAAAGTAACTTCTTGTTTTTGCTCTTTGGCTTTTGGGTCAGGATAGGCTATTTGGTCTAGGGTTTGCAGTTGTTGCTCCTCTGTGCATTGCAAAAAATGAACTCCATATTGTTGATTGCAATGATGGTCTAATCCCATAATCCCTCCTCTAATTTTGGTTTGTAAAGAAGGAAAATCTTTAGACATGAATTCAATAAATTGAGGTACTTCTGCCTCTTCAATGGTGCCCTCTGGGGTAGGGGGCAGAATGAGATTAGCCAGTCGGGTAATGGTATTCATTTCTGATTGGTCAAAAAACTGATCGGAAAGGAGTTTATCATCTCGTGCTGCTTCTTGTGGGGTTCTTCCATATTGATATTTCCAAAGAGAAGCTTTTACAGCTTCGGCAGGAGCCGAAATACAACTTTCTAAGGCTAGACTCCCCACCATACTTCCAAGAAATAGTGAACGGATACTTTCTCTTCTGTCCATAATTTATATGTTTTGTTTTTTTAATTCTCGAATGATAAATTCTGAAGTTCTCCATGAGAGCGCCAAAATGGTCCAGGTTGGATTTTTATCAGCTTGGGACACAAAGGGCCCTGCATCCACAACAAACACATTGTTGACATCGTGAAGTTGTTCAAATTCATTTACCACTGATTTTTTCGGATCTGATCCCATACGGGTGGTGCCCACTTCGTGAATTATACGCCCTGGATTTAAAAGGCCATAATCTTTATCGGCACCTGGTTTATTGCCCAACACAATGCCTCCCATATTGTGAATGATCTCCTCAAAGGTGTCGTGCATGTGTTTGGCTTGTTTACGTTCATAATCAGACCATTTGTAATTGAATCGCAATACCGGAATGCCAAATTCATCCACAGTGGTGGGATCAATTTCACAATAATTATCTATGCTGGCAATAGATTCTCCTCGGCCAGACATCCCCATCACGGCGCCATAATATTTTCTAACATCACTGCGCAAGCTATTGCCATAGCCCCCCACTTTTAAACCTAAATATTCGTTGAGGCTGTTGGGATTAAAACCAAATCCATAGCTAGGCATGCCCAAACCACCCCAAACTTCGATGTGGTATCCTCTCGGAAAATCAAGCTTTTTATTGTCTAACCACCATGGGGAATACAAATGCATACCACCCACGCCATCTTCGTTATAGATTTTTCTATTCATCAAATCTGGCACAAAGGCCATACGGTCTGAACCCGTAGAATCATGCACATATTTTCCTACCAAATTGCTGCTGTTACCCAATCCATTGGGGTGCGCCTTGCTTTTTGAATTTAACAAAATACGAGCCGTGCTACAGGCCGATGCGGCTAATACCACCACTTTGGCATTTAAGCTATATTCTTTTCGATCCTCTTTATTTATAAACAGTACGCCAGTGGCTTTGCCCTCTTCATTAACACTCACCTCACGCACCATACTGTTCACGTAGAGGTCTACTTGTCCTTTCGATTTTTGCGCAGGAAAAATCAAACAAGAGCCGGCAGAGAAGTCAGCATACACTGAACACGATCGGCTACATTGGTTGCAGTAAAAGCACACTCCTCTCTCATCGTTAATTCTTTTAGTAAGAATAGAAAGTCTAGAGGGCATTACTTTTACACCTGATTTTTCTGCTCCTTTTTTATAGTATAATTCGTGCAAACGGGGTTTTGGTGGTGGTAAGAAAAAGCCGTCGGGTTCATTGTACATATTTTCTTTAGAGCCAAAAACGCCAATAAGTTTATCTACTTTGTCATAATAAGGTTTGATATCTTCATAGCCAATGGGCCAATTTTCGCCTAATCCGTCACGATCTTTTCCTTTGAAGTCTCTTGGGCCAAAACGTAGAGAAATTCTTCCCCAGTGATTTGTTCTCCCACCAAGCATTCTGGAACGAAACCAATCAAATTGCGTATCGCCCACTTGAGTGTAGGGTTCTCCCTCAATTTCCCAACCCCCATAGGCCATGTCAAACTCTCCAAAAGCACGGGTGGTGCCAGCACCTCTTCTGGGTGATTCATAGGGCCATTTTAGTTGGGTTTGTTGTTCCGGATTGGCTGGATCAAAAAAAGGACCTGCTTCTACCACAGCAACTTTTAAACCGGCATCGGCTAAGACTTTGGTGGACATGCCTCCTCCAGCACCTGAACCCACAACAATAACATCATAAGTTTTTTGATCTTCGATTATTTGCATATCTATGATTTATAACTAATTAGGAAGTCGTTCGTTTTTCGATTTGACTTTAATTGCTTCTAAATATAAAATGAAAAATTTGGATGAGCAACGACTGCAACCATAAGAATTGTAAATTCGTATAAAAATTAAACAAAATGCAAATTGAAGTCTGCGCCTCTACCTTAAATTCTGTGGTACACGCCAAGCAAGCTGGTGCTCATCG
Organism: Flavobacteriaceae bacterium; assembly: GCA_049609945.1. Taxonomy (GTDB): domain Bacteria; phylum Bacteroidota; class Bacteroidia; order Flavobacteriales; family Flavobacteriaceae; genus JADHMP01. The sequence goes on along the minus strand of JBMYZB010000072.1, from coordinate 592 downwards.
GGTGGAGTTGTGTACAGAATTGGGATTGGGAGGGCTCACCCCTTCTTTTGGCATGATAAATCAGGCCTTATTATTGGATTTTCCTATCCATGTGCTTATTCGCCCTCGAAGTGGTCATTTTGTCTATTCAAATCATGAAATTAAAATGATGTTTGATGACATAGTTCAATGTAAAGAGTTGGGTTGTGCCGGTGTTGTGGTTGGTGTTTTAAGTGAAGATTATGATCTAGCACATCAAGTTTTAGCCACAATGGTTAAGCTTGCAGACCCCATGCAAATTACCTTTCACCGAGCTTTTGATCTAGTAAAAGATCCTCAAAAATCCCTAGAGACACTTATTGATTTGGGGTTTACTAGAATCTTAACTTCTGGTCAAAAGAATATGGCTCTGGATGGTTTGGCCTTGCTTCAAAATCTATTGGAATGGAGTGACTTAAGAATTCAAATAATGCCTGGGGGTGGAATCAATCTTGATAATTGCTTAGTGTTTAAAGAAGCGGGTTTTAAGCATTTGCATTTCTCTGGATTTAAATCGCTGCCGCTTTATGCGCTTCCAACACATTTAAAAACTTCCTTTTCCTTTTTGGAACAG
>JBMYZB010000071.1:0-8801 GCA_049609945.1 Flavobacteriaceae bacterium | reverse complement strand
TTTCAAGTTCGAAATAAGCTGTTTTTAAAGTTGCTATTGCCTCATTTTGTTTTGAACAGGCGTTAACCGAAAGGATGATTAGTGTACTTAGAAAAAAAAGTTTTTGCATTATCTAGGGGACTAGTTGTTTTAAAAAATTTTGATTTATGAAACCAAAGAATATGGAACTAAAATAAGTTTATTGTTTCATTAAAAGTAACCAAAAAAATTAACCCATAGTTTGTATAAATTTCAAAAGTTTTTGGCTAAATGTGTCCCAAGAATAATTTTGCTTCGCCTCTTTACATTTGCTTTTACAACTTTTTAGATTTTGTTTTTCCATTAGCTTTGTTATATGATGAGCAATGGCTACAGGTGCTTTTTCAGAAATCATACCGGTTCGGTCAGCAAGAATTGGATCTCGAAGCCCAGGAATGTCAGTGACTAAAATGGGCTTTTCATAATGATAGGCGAGGGGTGTAACCCCACTTTGAGTGGCGGTGTGGTAGGTTTGGGCCACAACATGAGCGGCAGAGAACACCTGTTGTGTCATTTTTTGATCGGCATAATTAAAATGCACTAATACTTTGTCCTCTATGTCGAGGGCTTTTATGAGGTGTATATATTTTTTTTCGTCTTCATAACATTCACCAACAACAGCTAGTAAAGTAGGACTGTTTTTAAGTGGTGTTTCCCCAAAGGCTTTAAGCAAGAGATCGAGTCCTTTATAAGGTCTAATTAAGCCATAAAACAAAACGATGGGCACCTCTTGCGGCCACCCCAAATGATTTCTGGCTTCCTTTTGAGGAAGAATGGCCGGCAGGTTATTGGCTATGGGATGAAAGCCTTTAAACAATGGTTTTTGAAAATTTTCCTGTTCTATTTGTTCGCCCACCAAAGAAGAAAGGGTGGCAAACCCGTCCATATATTTGCCAAAATAGCGGTTTAAAAACCGATCCCAAGGTTTGCGTTCATGTGGCCACCAATTGTCAACCAAAGCAATTTTTTTAGTGCTTTTTAGGTGTTTAGCAATGGCACCATAAACAGGTGCTAGAAAAGGGGTATAATAGCGAAAGATTAGAATATTGGGCTGAAGCTTTTTTAAAGCAACGACGGCTTCGCCCCATTTTACGGGGTTATAGGCATGGATCAGTCTGTCAGTTTCAAGTGCATATGTATCTTTCTCGGTTTGAAACTGTGTTTTTCCTGGAAATAATAGAGGAGGATATAAGTGTGTAAAAGTAGCCATGACCACCTCTTGCTTCTCTTTTTTGAGTGCTAAAGCCAACTGATATTGTGTGTTGGCGATGCCTCCTCTGTAGGGTGGAGCGGGGCCCACTAAAACAATTTTTTCTGAGGCAGCCATTTATGAGAGGGCGAGTTGACGGGAAGGTAAAAAACGCATAATGCGCAAACTCATCAGGAAACTAAGACCAAAATAGGCCCCCAATAAAAGACTAAAAAAGCTGTGTTTTTCCCATAAAAAAGCATGCTGAGGTAATGCTATAAAAAGAATTCCAAATAAGGCTCGAAGACTTTCTAATCGCCCGGACCAAGAGTGACAATCCATCACAGCCGTGAACGCAAAAATGCTAAAAAAGAGAAGTCCGACATAAGTGCCTCGAAATAGGTTGTCAAAATCATTAAAATTGCTCAAAAAATAGAGGAGCATCACTGTAATACCCACAAATTGAAAAGCGGCATAAACTTTTAAAAGTGGAGGGTAGATTGGGCTATATTTTTTTTGATCATAGGGATCACTGATCTGCTTTTTAGGAAAGCGTTTCGATACGTCCACTGGTCTCCAGCCGGTGGGCATAAACCAAATCCTTAACTTGTCACGCCACGATGACGTGCGCCAAGTGTCTTGTATGAGTCCCCATAAATGCTGAAAGTTAATCCAAAACGGATTCCAGCTTTGTACGGGTTTGAGTGTGCCATAAACGGGAGGTACATCTTCCAATTCTTCTTGAAAAGTGCCAAACAATCGGTCCCATACACAGAAAATGGCCGCTAGGTTTTTGTCTACATATTCGGGGTTAATGGCATGATGCACACGGTGTTGAGAAGGGGTTACAAAAATATATTCAAGCCAACCCAACTTACCAATATGTTGTGTATGATACCAAAATTGGCCAAACAAATGTAGGGGTGCCAAGAGAATAATTACCTTGTGCGGCACACCCCATAGAGCAGCCGGAATAAGGAATATAGACGACAAACTAATGAGATTAGAAAAGCTTTGCCGAAGCGCACAGGCCAAGTTGAACTCTTCACTGCTGTGGTGAATGATGTGCTGATTCCAAAACAGGTTGACATGATGATTTAGTCGATGGCCCCAATAACTTGCAAAATCGATACAAATAAAAGCTATCACATAGGTCCAAATGTGAATTTCAAGCGTTTGAATCTGAATTAGATCAAGCAAGTAGGGGTAGGAAATTAAAATCAGTGTTAATCCAACTAAGTCTTTGAGAATATTTGTCATACCCGAGCTCAAACTGGCTAGGGTGTCCATGAACGTGTATGTTTGTTTTTGGGTGAAGTGTCCGTAGATAATCTCGATAAGGACTAACAATAGAAAGGCTGGTATGGCCCAAAGTAATATAACAGCATAGGTCTCCATTGCATTTGTTTCCCTAAAAGTAAAAAATTATTGTGTGATCACCCAACTGCCCGATTTAATCAAAGGTTCAGCTTGTTTAAATTTTACTGTTTTTGATTCTCCGGTGGTCACATTTTTTATTGTTACGCGCTCGTTTCGACCAATTTTAGGTTGTTCTCGGACCACGGTTTCAACGGGCGTGCGTTGGGCTTGACTGGCTCCTGCACCTACACGTCTGTTGCGCTCTGCCAATTGATCCGAATTTAAAACTTCGTCTTTAGTAGTATTGTAATGTTGGGGTCTTTTGGGTTGTTTGGCCTCTTGAATGGCTCCTTTATTTTGATTAGGCAAAGTACCTTTAATCAAGAAAGACAACACCTCTCGATTTAATTGATTGAGCATAGATTTAAACAATTCAAAGGCTTCAAACTTGTAAATCAAAAGCGGATCTTTTTGTTCATGTACGGCCAACTGAACCGATTGTTTCAATTCATCCATTTTACGTAAATGCACTTTCCAAGAATCGTCTATAAGTGCAAGCGTGATGTTACGTTCAAAATCTTCAACCAGTTTTTTTCCTTTGCTTTCATAAGCGGCTTCCAAGTTAGTCACCACATTTAGGGTCTTTACCCCATCAGTGAAGGGCACCACAATGCGTTCAAATTTATTGCCGGGTTGTTCAAACACATTTTTGATAACAGGAAAAGCCATTTCGGCACTCGAAGCTGTTTTGGCCTCGTAGTGGGTAAGTAAGGCTTGATATAACAGATCAATAAGTGTAGCTTCTGATTCACTTTCAAATTGTGCGTCACTAATAGGAGAGGTGATCGAGAAGTTGCTTATAATTTCAAATTCAAAGTTTTTATAATCTTTTTGCGCTTTATTGTTTAAAACAATATCCTCACAAGTGTCATAAAGCATATTGAGAATATCTAATTTGAGACGGGACCCTTGTAGGGCATGTTTCCTACGTTTATAAATCACTTCGCGTTGGGCACTCATCACATCGTCATACTCTAAGAGTCTTTTGCGAATACCAAAGTTATTTTCTTCCACTTTCTTTTGCGCCCGTTCAATGGACTTGGTCATCATAGAGTGTTGAATTACTTCTCCCTCTTCGAGACCCATACGATCCATCACTTTAGCCACTCGGTCGGAACCAAACAGGCGCATCAAATTGTCTTCTAAAGACACATAGAATTGCGAACTTCCCGGGTCTCCTTGTCTTCCAGAGCGCCCACGTAGCTGCCTGTCAACACGACGAGAATCATGTCGTTCTGTGCCAATAATGGCTAAACCTCCGGCTGTCTTAACTTCTTCTGATAATTTGATATCAGTTCCCCTTCCGGCCATGTTGGTGGCAATGGTCACAATGCCTGGTTTTCCAGCCTCAGCCACAATATCCGCTTCTTTTTTATGCAACTTTGCATTGAGCACGTTGTGGGGCACTTTTCTTATTTGCAGCATTTTACTGAGTAATTCCGAAATTTCTACCGAGGTGGTACCAATCAACACTGGACGCCCTGCTTTAGAAAGTTGTGTTACTTGTTCAATAACCGCATTGTATTTTTCTCGTTTTGTTTTGTAAATCAAATCATTTTCATCCCTTCTGGCAATAGGGCGATTGGTAGGAATTTCAACCACATCCAGTTTGTAAATTTCCCAAAACTCTCCAGCTTCTGTGATGGCTGTTCCTGTCATGCCAGAGAGTTTTTGATACATTCTGAAATAATTTTGCAAGGTGATGGTTGCATAGGTTTGGGTAGCGGCTTCAATTTTTACATTTTCCTTGGCCTCAATTGCTTGGTGGAGCCCATCAGAATAACGCCGACCTTCCATGATACGCCCGGTTTGTTCATCCACAATTTTAACCTTATTGTCCATAACCACATACTCAACGTCCTTCTCAAAAAGAGTATATGCTTTAAGCAACTGATTCATGGAGTGAATACGTTCGCTTTTGATGTCAAAATCTTTAAAAAGTACCTCTTTTTCTGCAGCTTCTTTTTTCGGTGTTAGTGCTTTGGCCTCAATTTTTGCAATCTCACTGCCAATATCAGGAAGCACAAAAAAGTTTTTATCGTTGCTATCTCCGGAGAGATTTTCAATGCCTTTTTCAGTGAGTTCTATTTGGTTGTTTTTTTCATCAATGGTAAAGAACAATGCGGCATCCACTTTTGGCATTTCCCGATTGTTGTCTTGCATGTAGAAGTTTTCTGTTTTTTGGAGTAATTGTTTTACGCCCTCTTCACTTAAAAACTTTATCAATGCTTTGTTTTTAGGTAATCCGCGGTGTACACGAAGCAACAATAAACCGCCCTCTTTGTCGTCTCCTACTTTAATTTTAGCTTTGGCATCTGCCAATACACTGGTTAACAGACTTCTTTGTTGTTGAACTAAGGAAGCAATTTTTGGCTTGAGTTGATCAAATTCATGACGGTCACCCTCTGGTGTGGGGCCTGAAATGATTAATGGGGTACGGGCATCATCAATAAGTACAGAATCTACTTCATCTACAATGGCATAATGATGTTTACGTTGCACTAAGTCTTCTTGGGTATGCGCCATATTATCGCGCAAATAATCAAAGCCAAATTCGTTATTCGTTCCATACGTAATATCTGCTAAATAGGCTTTACGTCTTTCGGGGCTGTTGGGTTTGTGATAATCAATACAATCAACGGTTAATCCGTGAAACTCAAACAACGGTGCCATCCAAGTGCTGTCTCGTTTAGCCAAATAATCATTAACTGTTACAAGGTGTACACCTTTGCCACTCAATGCATTCAAATATACGGGCAGTGTGGCCACCAAGGTTTTACCTTCTCCCGTTTGCATTTCAGCAATTTTACCTTGGTGCAAGGCAATACCACCAATAAGTTGCACATCATAATGAATCATATCCCATGTAATGGCCTTTCCGGCAGCATCCCATTGATGACTCCAGTGGGCTTGTTCTCCCTTTAATATAACATAATTTTTATGTTGCGATAATTGCCTGTCATTTTCATTGGCTATAACTGTTAGACCTTCATTTTCAACTAAACGCCGCGCCGTTTCTTTAACAACAGCAAAGGCCTCTGCCAAGAGCGTGTTGAGCAATTCTTCCACGGCTTGATAGGCCGCTTCTTCTTGGGCATCAATTTTTTCGTAGAGCTGCTCTTTTAGATCAATTTCTGTGGTTGCTACTACTTCCCTTTTAAGCGTTGCTACGGCTTCTTCGTAAGGTTGTCTGAGGGCTTTGATTTGGCTTTTAAACTGGGTTGTTTTGTCCCTTAAGGCATCATCGGACAGGTTTTTTAATTCTTCTTGTGCTGCATTGATTTGTTGTACAAGGGGGCTTATTTTTTTGAGGTCTTGTTTGGTTTTATCTCCAACAAATGTTTTTAAAATACTGTTTAATATGCTCATGAATCTATGGGCTAATTTTCATTTTTACTTCAAATGTAACTATAAAAAAAGTCTCCGAGGAGACTTTACTAAGTGTTTCAGATTTTATTAATATTCATCCTCATTCCAAAGATAATCTTCTTCTGTTGGAAAATCAGGCCATATTTCTTCAATAGATTCATACACATCGCCTTCATCTTCCATGGCCTGTAAATTTTCGACCACTTCCAAGGGCGCGCCTGTTCGAATTGAAAAATCTATTAATTCGTCTTTGGTGGCGGGCCAAGGGGCATCACTAAGATAGGATGCTAATTCTAAAGTCCAATACATAGTTCAAATATTTCTGCAAAAATAATTTTTTATAAAATCTATGCAACAAAAAATAGAGAAATTAGCGCACTACCCATTTAGTCTCTTCAATTTGTTGTTCTTGTCCAAATTTACGGGAGAGGGTGAAGAGATAGTCAGAAAGTCTGTTCACATAAATAATGCATTCATTTTGAATGGTTTCAGTTTCATTCAATTCGGTTATATCTCGCTCCGCACGGCGACAAACACTTCGCGCCAAATGGGCATAAGAAACCAAAATATGTCCTCCGGGAATTACAAAATTTTGGAGTGGTGGAAGATTTTGTGTAAGAAAATCAATCTCTTTTTCGATGCGTTCAATTTGTTGATCGGAAACCGGATAAACGCCATTAGGAAGACTTTCTTGCTCTGGGACAGCAAGTTGAGCAGCCAAATTCATCAATTCGTTTTGAATTTGAAACAAAAATTGTTCGGTTTCATTCTTACTAAGATGATCTCTGATCACCCCTAGCCAAGCAATCAATTCATCCAAAGCACCATTTGCTTTGATGCGTAAATTGTGTTTTGGGACTCTTTTACCTGAAATTAAGGCCGTAGTACCATCATCTCCTGTTCGTGTATAAACTTTATTTTCTTCCAACATCCGACGTCATTTCTTAAAATGGGGTTTATTTTTTCAAAAGTATTAATAATCACGACGAAAAGTGCATTTAGACATTAAAACTAACCTAAGGTTAAACAAAAATTAGTCTTTATTTGCCTTAAGTCTACCACTGATAGCCAGTAAAAATAAAAGTATAAACACAAACGCGGCCCATCGGTAAAGCATATCATCATATTGTGTATAGAATGTTAAGTTATTTCTGGAAAAAAGGCTGGCATTAAGCACTCCCTTTTGTCCATAAGGAAGGCTATTTACAAGTTCTCCTCTCGCGTTGATCAATGCAGAAATACCTGTATTTGCACTTCTAGCTATTGCTCTTCGGGTTTCAATGGCTCTCAATTGTGTATAGCGTAACAATTGTCGGTGTCCTTCGGTATTATCCCACCATGCATCGTTAGAAATGATCGCTAAAAAGGTGGCTCCTTGTTTAACATAGTCACTCACAAAAGCACCATAAACGGATTCGTAACAAATTATTGGGGCTGCCACAACCGCTTTGCTGTTGTGTTCAAAAACAGTTCTCTTAGATTGTGTTACACGGCTAGCCACGGTGCCTCCCATATCCAAAAGCACAGACCCAATAAGAGGATTTAGTATTGATTTGAAAGGAAGATTTTCTACCCCCACTACCAATTTTGATTTATGATAAACTTCTATGGGGGATTGATAGTGTTCTCGAACAGCCGAATTGTAAAAATCTGCCCAAATTCCGTTTCTAATTTTATTGGCTGTTAGTGTAGGTGCCTTTTGACTTCTATAAAGGTCGTAAAACTGAATGCCACTAATGATTTCTGTATTTTGATAATCGCCCAAAAAACTTTGAAAAGCAAAATGTAAATCACTTTGAGCATAAGTCTTAAGTTGGATTCCGTTGCCATCGGAAAAGTAGGTTTCTGGTAAAATAATATAATCAGTAGCACCGCTTATATGTTCTCGTATCTGTTCTTCAAATGCTTTAAAAAAATCAGCATTGGTTTGGCCATATTTTTCTGTGTAGGGATCCACATTGGGTTGTACCAAGACCATATTAATTTTTTCTGTTCCTGAGGGCACTTGATTATATAAATGGAAAGAGAAAACAATGGGTAGGGCAAGCATCAGTAGCCAGGGAATTGTGTTCTTTATTAATACTATTCTGGGGTGGGATAAATATTTCTTTAGGACCTCAAACAATCCAATATTAATGAGCAAAACCCATAGCGACCCCCCTGCAACTCCTGTATATTCATACCATTGAATCCAATAAATTTTGTCGGCAAAGGCATGTCCCAAATGAAGCCAAGGCCATGACAAATCCCAAAACAAATGTAGTTTTTCAAAGGCCAACCATAAACTCACCAAAAAAATGTATGCTGATCGAAGGGGAAGTCTTTTTTTGACCCAATGAAATAACACAAAAACTAGTGTATAAAAAAGACTATTACACAGATTGGCAAACAACATACCCACTATTGAAGCGTTAATCAACCACCATGTGGTGCTTAGGTTCCAAATTAAAAATGTTAAGAAACTATAAGCAACAAAGGCAAATCGATTTTTTTTATATGAAAAGATTGCTTCCATTTGTAACAGGGGGAGTAGGGCAATAAACACTAAAATAGTTACCCCATATGTGGGCCAACAGAGGCTGAGAAGCACACCTGACAGGAGTGAAAGAAAAAATGGTTTTTTTATTATTAGCATTTGTTCAAAACTAATTTTTTTGATGCTAATGCAATTAGTATATTAGAAAAAAATTTGTTTTTCAATTTTTATGATCCGAAAAATAATCCCGAACCTTTTTACTTCGTTCAATTTTATTTGCGGATGCTTGGGCGCCTACATGGCAGTTAAAAATTTATTTGAGGCGGCTTT
>JBMYZB010000070.1:0-8827 GCA_049609945.1 Flavobacteriaceae bacterium | reverse complement strand
GCAAAAAGGCTTCAATTTTCTATTTTGCGAAACTATTACCGTGACCTGCGTAAATTGAAAAGAAAAATCTCTTTTCCTGGTGTTGAATCTCGAATTCATCATCTTGAAGAAACTGTATTTAACACCCTGTTTTATCCAGAAAAGATTAAAGACTTTACTTTTGGTTTTTTTCTAAATGAATTGCAAGAAGTACTTGATCATGTGGTTTCAGAACACCAAGGACTTTATGCTGACGCCATCCAAGATTTGATTCATAAACTAAAGCTATTTGGTTTTCATTTTGCTAGTTTAGACATCCGTCAAGATTCTCGTGTGCATAATTCAGTATTTGAAAACATCGTGTCTCATTCCCAAAGCCAAAAGCATATCAAAAATCTGCCCAAAAATTACCTAGACTTAAGTGAAAAGGAACGTTGTGCAGCCTTGCCTAACTTTACTGGAAGCATCCCGCCATCTCTCTTTGGCGATGAAATTACGCGTCAAACCCTTGAAAGTATTTATGCGATGAAAGAAATCCAGGGATTTAACGGGGAGCGTGGTTGCAATCGATACATTATAAGCAATTGCCAAACCTTAGAAAATATTTTACAATTGTTTGCCATGCATCGCATTTGCGGCTGGGAAAAACCTACCGTAGATTTTATTCCACTTTTTGAAACCATCACCGATTTGTCCGAAGCAAAAAAGGTGATGTTTGGCCTCTTTTCAAACCCTATTTACAGAGCGCACCTAAAAACCAGAGGGGATAAACAAACTATCATGCTTGGATTTTCTGACGGCACAAAAGATGGAGGCTATTTGATGGCCAATTGGAGTATCTACAAAGCCAAAGAAGCCCTAAGTTTACTCGGAAAAGAATTTGATATACGTATTGCTTTCTTTGACGGCAGGGGTGGTCCGCCAGCTCGTGGAGGAGGAAACACGCATCAGTTTTATGCTTCTTTGGGTAGCAATATTCAAGCTGATGACATTCAACTCACTATACAAGGTCAAACCATCAGTTCCAATTTTGGAACGCTTGACTCTTCCCAATTTAATTTGGAACAACTGGTGAGTTCCGGAATTCATAATAGTGTTTTAAAACCAGGTGAAAATGACCTTTCTATGGCAGATCGGAACACTATGGATGAATTGGCTGCTATAAGTTATAAAGCTTATCAAGACTTTAAATCACACCCCAAATTTATCCCCTATTTGGAGCGTATGTCTACCTTGCCTTATTATGCCAAAACGAATATAGGTAGCCGTCCCTCAAAAAGAGGCAAATCCAAAGAATTGGTGTTTTCTGACCTGCGAGCCATACCCTTTGTGGGCAGTTGGAGTTTATTAAAACAGAATGTGCCCGGTTTCTTTGGTGTTGGTTCAGCGCTGAAAACCTTCAAAGAGAGAGGAGCATGGCAAGAAGTAAAATCACTTTATAGTAATTCCCGGTTCTTTAGAACCTTGCTTTTTAACAGCATGATGAGTTTGACAAAATCTTTCTTTCAATTGACACAGTACATGGAAAAAGATGAGGAATTTGGTGCTTTTTGGAAACTGATTTATCAAGAATATGAACTGACACACCAACTCCTCTTGGAGGTAACGGAAATGAACACTTTAATGCAAAATGAATTGGCTGGTAAAGCCTCCATTAAAGCCCGTGAAGAAATTGTATTGCCTTTGTTGACGATACAACAATATGCCTTGATGAAAATTCAGGAAATGCAAAAAACAAAAGGTGTCAATACCAAGTTAAAAGCCATTTATGAGGCTCTAATTACGCGTTCTTTGTTTGGCAATATAAACGCCAGTAGAAATTCAGCTTAATTCTCCGTGATAATAGTCAAAAGCATCAGAAAAAAGCACTGGAGATACTACAATATCAATGGCTGGTTTGCCAATGGCTTCCAATAAAACAAAGTTTACTTTACCTCCTCTGTTTTTTTTGTCGTGCTGTAACAACTCTATGATTCCCTTTTGTTCTTCCTTGGTAAAAGGATGCGCTTCAAAATAATTTAAAAAAGCAGTCCTTATGTTGTCTCTTTCTTTTTTTGAGAGTCCGGTTATTGCAGCAGATAAATAGGCTTCTAAAATCATTCCAATAGCAATAGCCTCTCCGTGAAGCAATCGCTTTCGATGGGGATGTGCCAAGCAGTAGGATTCTATGGCGTGCCCCAATGTATGACCATAGTTAAGAATCTTTCGTAATCCCTTTTCGGTGGGGTCTTTTGTAACCACCCTATTTTTTAATTCTACCGAGCGAGTAATGAAAGGTGCCACTTGGGCTACGCTTATATGATCAAGCTTTTTCAATGCGTTCCAATAGGGCTCATCAGCAATTAGACCGTGCTTAAGCATTTCGGCAAAACCACTTCGTAACTCTTCTTGAGGCAAGGTGTTGAGCCACTGAGGTAAAACCAAAACCATTTCGGGTTCTTGTATAATGCCGATTTGATTTTTTAACACCCCTAAATCCACACCAGTTTTGCCGCCCACAGAGGCGTCTACCATTGATAGAAGGGTGGTGGGAATATTATAAAAAGCGATCCCTCGTTTAAAGGCGCAAGCCACAAAACCACCCAAATCTGAAACCACACCACCACCCAAATTGATGAGCACACTTTTGCGATCGGCTCCAAGAGAAGAAAGTTGTTCCCATACCATTTGACAGGTTTCCAGATGTTTATGTTCTTCCCCGGCAGGCATTTCTATTACTTCAATTTGTTTTTCTGACGAAAACCAACTCAAAAAGTGAGAAAGACAATGTTTTTTGGTGTTTTGATCTACCAAAACAAAAAAAGTGGAGAAATCTTGAGCCTCAAAATGTTCCAAAAATTGCTGTTTTCCTGCTGCTTCAAAAACAACAGTGGATTGATTGGATGAGATGTTATTCATGGTCAATGCTATGAGGCAAAAATAACGATTTTATTTCTTGAGCCTTACGGAAGATAAAGTTAAAAGTTTTGTTTAATTTCAATATACATTTTAATAATGTGACCAAATGAAACTAGAAAATACCCAAATTGCCTATAAGTTCAAAAGTACTAGAGATCTTAAGAAAGGAATACTAATTTTTAAACTCTTTCGCTATCCATGGCTGATGCAGTGGGGTGGGAGGCTCCTCTTACTATTTTTAAAATGGCGTTGGCCTTTGCCCGGTTTAGTTAAAAATCTGATCTACCGTCAATTTTGTGGGGGTGAAAATGAAAGTGAAGCCCATGAAGTTGTTCAAGCCTTGGCGGCTTATAATGTTGATGCATGTATGCACCATGCCGCTGAGCATATACCCTCAGAAGCCGGAAGAGAAGCTGTCCTGCAGCGTTTTATAGATTTATTGCAAATAAGTAAGCAAAGTAAATCATTTTCTTTTTCGGTTATAAAGCCCACCGGATTGGGTGCCTTGTCACTATATGAAAAAGTTAGTTTAAAACAGCCATTGACAACCCATGAAGCCAGTCAATGGAAACTGTTGCAAGATCGGTTTCACTATTGTTGTGAACAAGCTTTCCGATTCAACACAAAGCTTTTGGTAGACGCTGAAGAGTCATGGTATCAAAATGCGATTGATCAACTTTTGGAGTCATTAATGTTAATCTACAATAGAAAGCAGGCTCTTATTTTTACCACACTGCAGATGTATCGAAAGGATCGGATGGCGTATCTAGAAAAGCTGCTGCACAAAGCACAAAAAAACAAGATTATTATAGGGGTTAAATTGGTACGTGGTGCCTATCTCTCCAAAGAAAGGGCATATGCTAATTCGAAAGGAATTCCCTCTGTTTTATGCTCCTCAAAAGTAGCCACAGATGCCAATTTTGAGGAGGCACTGCAATTCATCCTAACCCATTTAGGCCATTTTGTCCTCTTTTTGGGGAGTCATAACGATCAAAATGTGCTTCAAACCACATTATTTATGAAAAAACATAACATCCCGCCCAACCACCCCCATATTTACTTTTCACAACTCTATGGCATGAGTGACCATCTCACCTTTAATTTGGCGCATAATGGTTTTCGGACAGTAAAATATATACCGTATGGTTCAGTGCGAGAGGCCATTCCGTATTTGCTGCGTCGTTTAGAAGAAAACACAGCGGTAATGAGTCAATCGGTACACGAATTAAGCTTATATCGAAAGGAATTGAAACGCCGTTATTTAGCAGCAGATTTATAATCTACGAGACGCACTATTCTTTTACAGTTTTCAACCACCCAATAAACTTCTTTAGATCGATTTTCGATATGATATAATCGGCACGAATCGCGTTGGGTGTCACTTTTGGAAAAATTGATACTCGCTTTGCTAAGCTGTTGACGTACCAAGCTGTCATTTAATGAGGGATATTGTTTTTGAATAGATAAGTCAATATAAATTTCCTTTTGAATTAAATCATTAATCACACGGGCATTAGGGCCATAATTACAACTCGTTTTTTTACCACTTAAAATAAAAGAGAGAATGATTAAACCGGCTGAAAAGCCACCTAAATAATAGCCTAAGCGTTTTAAAAAACTAGTGTTCACGCGATTCTATTTTAGAAATTCGACGTTGTGTATTGGGGAGCAGTTCAATCACAAAATGATCGTAAGCCAGAGGTAAATGGGGTTTTATTTTGTCTGCCCATTCCAAAAAGCAATAGGCCCCCGATTCAAAATATTCTTCAATACCAATATCGGCCACTTCATTGGGATGTTCAATGCGATAAAAGTCAAAATGATAGATTGAATTTGTTGCGGAACGATAATGGTTTACTAAAGAAAAGGTTGGGCTCGAGATAGTTTCCTCCACGCCAAGGGTTTGGCACAAGGCCTTGATCAGGGTGGTTTTTCCTGTACCCATTTCACCATCAAGGCGAATCACTCTGTTTTTACAGAAAGCCAAAAGCTCCTGTGCTACGGGTAAGAGTTCCGCCTCTGAATAGTTTCTAGTCATATTGCAAAAATACTACCCTCGTGGACGTAAAACAACAAAAGGGACAATCATTTCTTCTAAAGAGATACCCCCGTGCTGAAAAGAATTTTTATAGAATTGAGCATAATGATTATAGTCCTTTTTGTAAATAAAATATTGAGTAGCTGATGCAAAAATGAATTGGCTTTGTCCACTCTGACTAGGAAGTTGAAAACGTTTGGGGTCTGGGCAGGACACTATGTTTTTATGATCAAAAGTAAGGCTTGTTGCAGCTTTATAACGCAAATTTGTACTGGCTTCTTTATGAGAAATAAGCCCCACAGGTTCTTCCACATTGATGGTGCCGTGGTCTGTAGTTAACAATAATTTGAACCCAAGCTCTGCCGCTTTTTGTAATACGTTTTTCAGTGGACTGTTGTTAAACCAACTGCGTGTTAAAGAACGATAGGCTTTGTTATTGGGAGCTAACTCCTTGATCATTTCCATTTCCGTTTTGGCATGGGAAATCATATCCACAAAATTGTAGACCACCACTGTGAGTTGTTCATGCGTATGATTATTCAATTGCTTGATCAACTGTTGCCCGTGTTTGAGTTGTGTAATTTTGTGGTAACTAAAGGTAATATTTTTTTGAAGTCGATCCAATTGGGCTTTTAAAAACGCTTCTTCATGGTTGTTTTTTCCACCCGCTTCATCATCAAAAAGCCACCATTGGGGATGTCTTTTTTGCATCTCAAAAGGAGTTAAGCCTGAAAAGAAGGCATTTCGAGCATAGGCAGTGGCCGTGGGAAGGATGCTGTAATAAGCTTTTTCTTCCTCTGTGGCATAAATGGATCCGATGGCCTCGGCAATCACTCGCCACTGATCCCACCGCAGATTATCTATCACCAGTAACAAATGGGGTTTTCCTTCTTCAAGTTGGGGGAGTACGGCTTTTTCAAAAACCTGATGAGAAAGAAGAGGAGGGTTGTCACCCTGCATCCACTGTGGATATTCCTTTTGTATAAAGCGTGCAAATTGGGCATTCGCCTCCTTTTTTTGGGATTGAAATATGTCGAGTAAGCTCAGGTCTTCAAGTGCCTCCAGTTCCAATTCCCAAAAAATCATCTTTTTGTAAAAAGCGATCCATTCTTCATGGGATTCTATTTGACTTATTTCCATTGAAATTTTCCCAAAGGCTAGCTGATAGTTTTGGGTGATTTTGGTAGCGACAAGGTGTTTGTGATTAAGATTTTTTTTAAGAGCCAATAAAATTTGGTTCGGATTAACAGGTTTAATTAAATAATCTGCAATTTTTGCCCCTATAGCTTCGTTCATGATCTGCTCTTCTTCATTTTTAGTGATCATGATCACAGGCAGCTGAGGTTTTTTGATCTTGAGTTCACTGAGTGTTTCAAGACCGTTTAAACCCGGCATATTTTCATCTAACAAAACAATATCAAAGGGCTTTTCATCAACCAGTTCAAGAGCATCTCTTCCATTGTTACAGGGAGTGAGTTCATAACCTTTAGAGGTTAAAAAAAGAAAGTGGGGTTTGAGCAATTCTATTTCGTCATCGACCCATAAAATATTGATCCGATCCATTTTTTATCTTTGCTTAAAGTTATATATGGAAAAGCCTTTTAAATCTATTTATTTAAACGATCCAATTTACGGTTTTATTGCCATAGAGCATCCTTTGTTGTTTCAAATTATTTCCCATCCGTTTTTTCAGCGTTTACGAAGAATCAAGCAAATGGGTTTGTCTTATTTGGTTTATCCTGGCACCCACCATACCCGTTTTGAACATGCCCTCGGGAGTATGCATCTCATGCAAAAAGCAATTGCAGTTTTACAAAAAAAAGGAGTGGTTATTAGTGCTGAAGAAAGTTTGGCATTGCAAGTAGCCATCTTGCTTCACGATGTAGGACACGGCCCTTTTTCGCATGCCACTGAAAACATAATAACCCAGGGAGTAGCCCATGAAAAAATATCCATTGAAATTTTTAAACAATTAAATACTCAATGGGAGGGTGCATTAGATTTAGCACTTTCGATTTTTACCAACACCTATCCCCGGGGTTTTATGCACCAACTCATCTCCGGTCAAATTGATATTGATCGATTAGATTATTTGAAAAGAGACAGTTTTTATGCTGGCACTCCAGAAGGAAATATCAATGTGGAACGAATTATATCCATAATGAATGTGGTGGATGAACAATTGGTTTTTGAAAAGAAAGGAATCTACTCAATTGAAAAGTTTTTGATGGCGCGCCATGCTATGTATTGGCAAGTCTATTTACATAAAACAAGTTTGGTGGCCGAATTGATGTTGGTTAAAATATTGGAGCGTTTTAGAACCATAGGTGCTGTTGAGCATGCAGAGGAACAAACACCTAAAGCCCTAAATTATTTTTTGACTCAACCATCCAATCTTCTCAAGGAGGAAAAGGCCTTGCAAGCCTATTTGAAAATGGATGATAGCGATGTGATGCAAGCCGTAAAATATTGGCAGTACCATGATGATTTTTTGATTGCTGATTTTAGCCGTCGCCTTTTAGAACGAGACTTATTAAAAATAAAATTGGATTATCAGCCCTTTAATATGACTACCTTTAAAGAAAAAAGAAACCAACTAAAACAGTGCGGCTTGGCTATTGAATATGTCAGTGAATTTGTTTTTGAAGGAGTCGTTTCCAATCAAATGTATGTGCCTAAAGAACAAGATTTTATACTCATCAAAGAGGGAAAAGAAATGATCTCCTTAGCTAACTTTTTAAAATATCTCGATTTGGAACATTTTTCCAGTCCACAAGTGAAACATTATTTGTGCTATCCCAAGTCCAATCCTAAACCTTAAATTTGTATTTTTGCGCCAATGAAAATAAGTGCACAAGCTGTTGCAGAACACCTTCAAGGAAGTGTTGACGGAGATCCCCAGTGCCAAGTTTCAACCTTGTCAAAAATTGAGGACGCAACTCCTGGTTCAATTACTTTTATAGCCAATCCAAAATATGCCAGTTACCTCAAAACTACTCAGGCTAGCATCATTATTGTTGGGGATGATTTTGATTACGAAGAAAAGCCTAAAGCCACATTAATACGGGTTACTAACCCCTATGAGGCATTTTCTAGTTTACTTTTCTTGTTTGAACAAAAAGAAGAACAGCAAAAAGGGATACATCCTTCAGCCACTATAGATCCTGATGCTTCGTTAGCTGACAGTGTCTATGTGGGTCCTCATGTGGTTATTGAATCAGGTGTTCAAGTGGCAGAGGGTGTTACTATAAACGCAAATGTTTATATAGGCCATCGTGTTACCCTTGGATCCCACACAACAATCCACCCTAATGTTGTGCTCTATTCTGATACTCAAATCGGTTCCCAATGCATTATTCACAGTGGGGCTGTGATTGGGGCAGATGGTTTTGGTTTTGCGCCACAAAAAGACGGTCGCTATCAAAAAATTCCACAGACGGGCCATGTAGTTATTGGTAATAATGTTGAAATTGGCGCTAATTCTACTATCGATCGAGCCACTATGGGTGTCACACAAATTGAAGAGGGCGTAAAACTTGACAATCAAGTGCAAATTGCGCACAACGCACACATAGGAAAACACACGGTTATTGCCGCTCAAAGTGGTGTGGCAGGGTCTAGCAAGGTAGGAGATTATTGTGTGATAGGAGGTCAGGTAGGCATTGTGGGACATCTAAAAATTGGCAATCACGTGCGCATTCAAGGTCAATCGGGTGTGATTAAAAATATTCCAGACCATACCGATGTTCAAGGTACACCCGCCATTAACTATAAAGATTTTTACAGATCATACGCTGTTTTTAAGCGTTTACCACAATTAGATTATGACCTAACCCAAATCAAAAAGAAAAAACCATGATTAAAAAAACAAGCCTTCAAAGAACGATTGAAAAAAGTATTACGCTCAAAGGA
>JBMYZB010000069.1:0-8912 GCA_049609945.1 Flavobacteriaceae bacterium | reverse complement strand
CTCACCCACCAAGACAAAGAACAACTGGAACAGCTTTTGCAAAACCACCTAGATTTTACTAAAAGTGCAAGGGCTGAACAAATCTTGGCACAATGGCCCACCTCAAGCCAAAAATTTATCAAAGTGATGCCTACAGATTATAAAAGAGCCCTAGAAATGTTAGCTAAAACTAAAACAGAAACAATATAAATATGGGTAAATTAAGAGGATTTATGGAATATGACCGGATTAAAGAATCCACGGTTGATCCCAAAAAGCGCATTCAAAACTACAATGAATTTACACTCGCTCCCGAAACAGATAAATTGCAAGAACAAGGGGGGCGCTGCATGGATTGTGGCATTCCTTTTTGTCATAGTGGTTGTCCCTTAGGAAATTTAATTCCTGATTTTAATGACGCTGTATACAAAAATGAATGGGAACGTGCCCTCAACATTTTACATGCTACTAATAATTTCCCTGAATTCACTGGGCGTTTATGCCCGGCTCCTTGTGAAGCTGCCTGTGTTTTAGGTATCATCAACCCCCCAGTTTCAATTGAATTGATTGAAAAATATATCGTAGAGCGAGGCTTCGCAGAAGGATGGATCAGACCAGAGCCACCCACAAAACGCACCGGAAAAACAGTAGCCATTGTGGGTTCTGGACCAGCCGGTTTAGCTGCCGCACAGCAACTCAATCGTGCGGGGCATACTGTTACCGTTTTTGAACGAGACAATAAAATAGGGGGTCTGTTACGCTATGGTATTCCTGATTTTAAAATGGAAAAAAAGATAATTGATCGTCGTTTAGCTATCTTAGAAGAAGAGGGCATACAATTCAAATGTAATGTTGAAGTAGGTAAAACTTTTACGGCACAGGCTCTAGAAACAGAATTTGATGCGGTTCTACTTGCAACGGGAGCCACAATAAAAAGAGAACTCCCCATTCCAGGGGCCGACTTAGATGGGGTGGTACAGGCCATGGATTTTCTGCCTCACAACAACAAAGCCGTGGATGGGCAACACCAACGAGATCCAAAACTTTTTGCTGAAAACAAAGACGTTATTGTAATTGGTGGGGGCGATACCGGGTCTGACTGCATTGGCACCTCTAACCGACACGGAGCTAAAAGCGTAACCAATTTTGAAATTATGCCCAAACCCACCGAAACTCGTACCGAAGACCATCCCTGGCCCTATTGGCCTTTTGTCTTAAAAACGAGCTCTTCTCATGAAGAAGGAAGCCACCGAGAGTGGAGTATTTTAACCAAAGAATTTGTGGGTGATAAAAACGGAAAACTCAAAGGTTTAAAAACGGTGGAAGTGAGTTGGAAAAAGGTGCCCGGAGAACGCCCTCAATTGGTTGAAAAAAAGGGTAGCGAAAAAGAATGGGCTTGCGATTTAGCCTTGTTGGCCTTAGGCTTTACTGGCCCAGAAAAAAGTTTACCAGAACAATTTGGCTTGACCTTTGATGAACGAGGTAACATAAAGGGCGTGGATCAGTACCAAACAACGAAGTCTAAAATATTTACAGCAGGTGACGCCCGAAGAGGACAATCATTAATTGTTTGGGCTATTTCGGAAGGGCGAGAAGCTGCTCACCAAATTGATTCCTACTTAATGGGTATTTCAAAACTACCACAAAAAAATAGGGCTGGAGACTTAGTGGCTTAAATACTAATTATTGACTGTTTAAGGCCTTATTAATCAGCGTGGCTACATCAATGCGATCTCCGTGAGCAATGCTGTCTGTTACGGTGAGAATCAAAATTTTTTTTCCGTTTAAATCCAAAAAAACGTTTTGACCATTAGGTAGATTTACACCACTTCGGGAGAAAGGTGATAAATTTGGGTTCATTATACCCGGAATACGTAAAGGCAGGGTTTGTGCTGTGTTGTTTTCCAAATAAAATGCTCGCTGGGGAGTCAGGTTTTGGGTTGTTTTCTTTTTGGCAGAGCCGCCTTTTTGAAGAATAAATTCTACTTTCAATGGAGTCAAAAAACGATTTTCTAATTGTAAATAAAGACCTTTATCCACTTCTAAACGTGCTGTACTTCCTTTAGGTAAACCGAACCCTTTTCGCAAAGAATCTGTTTTTTTATCTCGAGCCGAAACACCTAGATCAAAATTTGATTTGTTCCATAACTTTACTTCAAACCCTTGATATAGGGGATAGTCTAATTGAACCACTTGCTTAGGAGGAAGAATTAAAATTGATTTTTCAATTTTTTTACTTTGCCCATAGGCCGTAACCAAACAGAGCAAAAGTATAGGGATGTATTTATTCATTATACAAAAATACAATCTTCTTTGAGTAATTATATATTTCGCACTCCTTTAGCCAAAAAGCCTAAAAGCTGTGAATATGTAAAATTTTATTTATGTTTGAAAAAAAGACCTCAGTAGTCATGTTATACCGAATCTTTACACCCCTTTTGCTGCTTCTCTTTGTAATTTCTTGCAAGCCCTCTCCTTACGCCTTAGAAGAAGGTTATATTTACATACAAAAAAAAGAGCGACGCAATGAAAATACCACTTGGGAATTAGTTTGGGAAGATGATTTTAACAAGCAAACGTTAGATACTCTTAGTTGGAGTCGCATCGGACTTTTTACTTCTCCACAATGGAAAGTACCCGTTGAAAAATGGCAAGAAACAAAAAACTGTTTTCGTTATATTTCGGCCAAAGAGCCAGGAGTGGTGACTTTTGACAAGAGCAATATTTACCTCAAAGGGATCATAAATTATGATTCGTTAAAAGGAGACCCTAGACCCTACTTAACCGGGGGTATTTATTCTTGGAATAAATTTGCTTTTCAATATGGCCGAATTGAAATTAAAGCGAAATTAGATCAAGCCTATGGCATGTGGCCTGCGCTTTGGATGCTTTCGGAAAAGGAGAAATATCCAAATCAACACAATGGTGAAATGGATATTATGGAAAAATTAAACCATGATGATTTTGCCTATCAAACCACACACAATCATTATACGATCACGCTAAAACAAACAGACCCTCAAAAATATGCCACCGGAAAAATTGATACTACTGGGTATAATGTATATAGTTTGAGTTGGTATCCTAATAAACTTGTTTATGCCATAAACGGAAAAACCACTTACACCTACCCCAAAGTGGATGGTGCAGGAACTTTTCAATGGCCCTTTGACCAACCCTACTATTTGCTTTTAGATCAACAAATGGAACACGAATGGCCGGGAATGATCACTCGCCCAGAAGAACTCCCCATTAGCCTTACGGTAGATTGGGTTAGATTATATCAATGATATGAAAATGGCACCCCTAAGCTTTACACACTGGGTTCTGCTCTTCTCAATTTTGAGTTGCAGTACAGAGCGACTAACGTTAAAACGCTATGGGCTTCACCCTGCACAAATTGAAGTTAAAGGTAATGAAGCTTATGTTGACGGTACACTGGGAAAATTATTTTATAAAAAATTTAAAAAAACCCTTGATCAATATCCGCAATTGACCACCGTTATTTTGTTAGACATCCCAGGATCAGTGAATGATGAATGGAATGTCAAAACGGGAAAATTACTCTGTAAAAAAGGGCTGAAAACAATGCTCACACCAAACTCCATTGTCACTTCTGGGGGCACCAATCTTTTTGTGTCTGGCAAAACCTTAGCTATAGCACCAGGAGCCAAAATTGGTGTTCATGCTTGGAGTGAAGAAACAAAAACAGCACTTTCTTTTCCTAAAAATCATCAGGCCCATCAAATATTTTTAGATTTCTATCGCGCTGTTGAAATAGACACTTCCTTTTATTGGTTTACTTTAAAGGCAGCTCCAGCAGAAAAAATGTATTTTATGTCCGCTACAGAAATAGAACAATTTTTATCACACAAAATAAGTACTAATTAAAATAATAAACCATGAAAAAAACATTCCTACTTTTTGGCCTGCTACTAACCCTTATGTCCTGTCTTACATTGCAAAGCGAAAAAAAGAGTATTTCTTCTTCAGACATTTCATCACTCAAGACATTTGGCACCATGGGAAAAGAACTTAAAGTGTTAAAAAGAAGTGAGGAAACAGAACTCTTTTCGTACTCTGGAAAAGGCACCCTAACCCATATGTGGTTTGGAGGGAGAGAATTAGACCATATAAACATAAAAATCTATGTAGATCATGAACAAGAGCCTTCCATCGACATGGAGATGTATATGGGACACGGCATTGGGTTTAAAGACGATTTTGCCCCTTGGGGCACAGAACGTATGGGTAATATTGGCGGTGGAAGCGGCATCTATAACACTTATAAAATTCCCTTTGGAAAACATTTACGTATTAAAGCCCAATTGGATGAGGAGGGAGAAGAATTGCAAAATTTTTGGTGGATTTTTAGAGGAACAGAAAATTTACCTGTCCGTTTTGCCGGAGTAACCCTGCCAGAAACAGCAAGGCTTAAATTGTATAAACTAGAAAATTATGTTGCCCAACCGCTTGAGGAATTCGACTTGTTTGAAACCAAAAAAGCAGGCATGCTCTACCAGGTGGCCATGGAAGCAAAAGGTTTGAGAGATACCAACCATTGGAAAGATTTGAGTTATATGGAAGCTTGTGTGAGGGCTTATAGAGATCAAGAAAAAAATCCTTTGTATCTTTCTTCCGGCTTAGAAGATTATTTTTTAGGCACCTATTATTTTAATAAGGGGCGTTTTATCAATTTATTGGCTGGACTAACTCATTTTGATGAAGAAAAAAAAGAATTTTCGGCCTACCGGTTGCATGAAGATGACCCTGTATTTTTTCAAAACGGGATGCGTCTCACCAACAGATGCGGCGAAAAGATTGGTAATAAAATTTTTCACGATCCACCCAAAACAAGATATAAGGTATATAGTTGGGTTTATGAATGGTAAATTAGTATGAAAAAAATTAATATAATCTTAGTTATTGTTATGCTTTGGTTCGCTTGCAATGAGCCTCCAAAAAAAGGCAGTTTTGCCTATGACTTGGAACTTTTAAATCAAAACCAAGAAACCGTTATACTTAAAAACAATAACGACCAATGCCAACTAATTCTTGTTCCAGCCTTCCAAGGTAGAGTGATGACTAGCACAGCCAAGGGGTTAAAGGGAAGAAGTTACGGATGGATTAACCACGATCTTATAGCTTCCAAAAAAATTCAAAAACAGATGAATGCTTTTGGCGGAGAAGATCGGTTTTGGCTGGGCCCTGAAGGGGGACAGTTTAGCCTATTTTTTAAAAAGGGAGACCCTTTTACTTTGAACTATTGGAACACACCCAAAGAAATTGATACAGAACCTTTTACTTTAATTGAAAAGTCATCAACACATGCGGTTTTTGAACAAGAATTTAGCTTAAAAAACTATCAAGATTATACCTTTAAAGTGCGTGTTAACAGAACTATTTCCATGCTTGATAAAGAACAAATCAATCTAAATTTGGGCATTGACCTAAGTGAAAAAGTGGCTCATGTAGGATTTCAATCTGAAAATGTAATCACTAACTTAAATAACACCCCATGGGAAAAAGACAAAGGGCTTCTCTCCATATGGATTTTAGGGATGTTTATGCCTTCAGAACACAGTACGGTTGTCATTCCTTATAAAGATTCTTTGGTCTTAAACACCAACTATTTTGGGCCTATTTCCTCAGACCGGCTGAAGGTTAAGCAAAACACAATATTTTATAAAGCGGATGGAAAATACAGAAGTAAAATAGGAATCCCTCCAACAAATTCGCTTCCCGTTTTTGGTAGTTATGATTCTGAAAATAAACTACTCACCGTTGTTCAATATACCCTAAATGAAAAGGGCTCCTATGTCAATTCTCTATGGGAACAGCAAATCGAACCTTATGGTGGCGATGTCATAAATTCATATAATGATGGACCTCTTGAGAACGGTGGGCAAATGGGCCCCTTTTACGAATTGGAAACTTCTTCTTACACGCGAGCACTAAACCCTAATGAAACGTTAGAACACACCCACATTACCTATCATTTTGAAGGAGATGCTGAGGAGTTAAATACTATTGCCAAAGAAGTTTTGGGTATTAATCTCAGCCAAATTGAGTTGTGATTCAATTAATCATCTGAGGACCAACAGGGGGCGGAACAAGGTTGTTCACTGGAGGAAGTGATTGCAAATAACTAAAAATGGCTTTTAATTCATCTGTGGTGAGAGCCTTATAACCTGGCCAAGGCATGGGTGGTAATAGCATTCTCCCATTGGCTTGCCCTTTATATTTTCCCTCTTGCATGGCGCGCAGAAACTGATCGAATGACCAACTGCCCAAACCATTTTCATGCGGTGTTAAATTGGATGCATAAGAAACACCCCAAGGGCCAATGCTGGCAGTACCATCAGTTGTAAAAAGCATCCACACCCTTTTGTCTATGTCTTTAAATGGAGCTTCAGGCAACGGCAAACGACCGTGATGCCCAGAGAATCGCAAAGAATCGTTAATTTGAACCCCCGTAGCCGAAAAGATTTTGGGCGAATGACAATCGTTGCAGCCCAAGGCTGTTACCAAACGTTGGCCTTTATCTATTTGCTCTTCCATACTTAATGTGTCTTGAGAAATAGGAACATAATCATGATGTTCGCAGGCAAGTTCTTTGTGTTTACACTTCGATTGATGACAAGCAGTAAAAATTAAATTTGCAAAAATAAAAGTGAAAATTAATAGGTTTTCATGATACAGTTTGATTTAGAGAAATGAACAATAACCATATAAAAAAATTAATTTGTTATTATAATCTATCTAGAATCAGTTTCACCTAAAAGGGTATGGTATAAGTTTTCGTTATATCTTTAGGCTCAATCAAAGGAAAAAACAGGATGAAAAAAGCACATTATTTTTGGATTTTATTGTTCTTGCCAATGCTATTCATTGCGCAAGAAAAAATAACCCTATTCAGTGAAAATCAATCTGATTGGGAAATTGTCGGAGAAGCGCAATGGCATTTTAAAAAAGGTGTTCTAAAAGCAAATGCCACCACTGGAGAAGGCTTTGTGATTACCAAAAACACGTATAAGAATTTTTTGTTGACCCTAGATTTTAAACCTAACAAAAAAGTAAATTCAGGGATTTTTGTGCTTTGTAAAGGTACCGAAATGAGTGCCACTGATTGTCATGAGATCAATATCTGGGACTTACATCCAAATCAAGACAACCGCAGTGGTTCTATAGTGACCAAGCAGATTCCAAAAGCCTATATAGAAACCATTGGGCAGTGGAATACCTATGAAATTCGCTGTGAAGGCAACCGCACCACCGTTACACTCAACGGAAAGGTAACCGCCATCCACGATGGAAATCCTGCTCCCGAAGGGGTTATTGGATTGCAAGCGGCCAAAGAGGGTAAAATAGCCTTTAGAAATATTTTCTTACAACCGCTCTAAATTAATATTTTCTTCCTTGCGTTTTATTATCCATTATTTTTTGCATTTGGGATTCCCCATTGTGCTTGCTTTTGTGTTTTACAGAAAAGAATGGATCAAAGTGTCACTCCTTTTTTTAAGCACCATGTTGGTCGATTTGGATCATCTCTGGGCCACTCCGGTTTATGACCTAAACCGCTGTAGTATTGGCTTCCATTTTTTGCATCAATATGGAGCCATTACCATTTATATTGTGCTTCTTTTTTTAAAAAAACCATTTCACTTTATTGGCCTAGGACTGCTACTTCACATGCTAACGGATGCGGTAGATTGCGTATTAATGATCTAATATTGGGAAAGGCTTTAGAATCCTATTCTAATTCTTTTTTATACCTTTATATCACACTAACTCAAATTTTACTTCATTATGAAAAACCTACTGCTATCATTTCTTCGTTTTACAAACACATGTTTTCTCATTCTAATCTTTGGATTTTTAAGCCATTTTCTTGGATGTACTCTTCCCTCTGAAGAACAAAAAACAAGTGAAACAAAAAACCAAAACAGCATTAAAACCTTTATGCAAGACTAGAGAACAGCTTGGGAAAAAAGGAGATTCTACTGCTGTGCTTGAAAAAATAAGCCCCAATATTGTACTGTATTTACCCGGACAAACTGCCCAACCTATTGTAGGTAAAAAAGCGGTCCAAGAATTTTGGTTTCCGAACACTAAAAAAACATATCCCATTCTTACTTATGAAATTGAAAACGAGGAAATTGGTGTTTCTTCACATTTAGCCTATTATCAAGGCTTATCAAAACTAACTTGGTTTACACTAGATCACGGAGTGGGTAGAGATACTATGCTATCCATTTCAGAATTCACAACACTGTTGAAAAAAGAAGAGGAACAATGGAAAATCTATCGCATTATGTATAATCGGAAAGCAACGAATTATTCCCGCTAATTGGAAATGCAAATTACAAGTCATACCCCCCTAGGGCGTCTGTGATGCACACATGATTAAGCAAAGGAATTCTTTCTGTAGAAGGTAGATATTGGGTTTTGAAAAAGTTTGATCTAGAAGAAAGACTCATTGTGTTTTCTGTGACAATTGGTGGTTTATCAAAACAAATTACAAAAAACTATACTAGAATTTTCCTAGTGGAACAATTACTACGATCAGGCATTTCGCCAGCTTTGAATTATGGCAAAACCCAAAGTGCTGAGTCTAGAAAAGATTATATTCATAAAATAAAAATTGGTCTAAAAAAATTACGCGAAACTTTTGTCGGCTTAAAGATTATAAATAAAACCAAACTCTATAAATCACATTATAAACTTGATATCGTTATAAAAGAAAACAATGAATTGATTTCAATTTTTGTATAAGCATTGAAACAGTTAAAAAACATTAGACAAAGAACGTAAATACTACAAACTTACTTCAATACCCATTATCCTCTGTTCATTATTCATTATTCGCCAGGCCTCTTCTTCCTATGCTAGACAGATTCACTATAATCTAAAAAAAAAAGACCCCTCAAGCG
>JBMYZB010000068.1:0-8963 GCA_049609945.1 Flavobacteriaceae bacterium | reverse complement strand
TGATTTTTCAAAAGTTTTTTTACTGGTATCCTTTCCAAAGCACCCTTTTTGGCAGCCAATTATTTGAATTGTCTGTGGGTATTCTGCCCTATCCCATCACTTTTTTGATTACGGATCTGATCTCTGAAATTTTTGGCAAAAGAAAGGCTAACCAAGTGGTGGTGGCCGGAATTTTTGCTTCCTTCTTTTCCATGGGCATTTTATTGGTGGCCGATGCTGTACCGGCACTGGACAACTCACCCATTGACGACACCACTTTTAAAAAGGTATTTTCGCTATCGCCACTAGCTGTTTTGGCTTCCATGTTAGCTTATTTAACCGCCCAATTCATTGACATAAGAATTTATCACTTTTGGAAACAACTCACAGGGGGGCGTATGCTTTGGTTACGCAACAATTTTTCCACCTTTAGCTCACAATTTTTAGATACCTTTTTGGTGGTTGGGCTTTTAAGTGTCTTTAAAATTTTGCCTTGGGATTTGTTCTGGGGCTTGGTATTTTCAGGCTTTTTATTTAAAGTGTTGGTAGCTTTGCTAGATACCCCATTGCTCTATCTGCTAGTGGGTTGGTTTCGAAAAAGATTTCAACTACAAATCAATGAAGAAATTGCCCTTTAAAAATGGCGGAAGAAAAGGTTAGAATCAATAAATTTTTAAGTCAATCAGGCTACTGCTCTCGTAGAGAAGCCGATTTGCTTATTAAACAACAACGCATTTTGATCAATGGTGCATGTGCCAGCATGGGACAACAAGTGGGGCTCCAAGATCAGGTGACTGTTGATGGAGAGGTGGTACAGCAAAAAACCAATAAGAAAAAAATATATTTGGCTTTTCATAAACCTGTGGGCATCGTTTGCACCACCGATACGGGAGTGGAAAAAGATAATATAATCGACTTTATTAACTATCCGCAACGTATCTTTCCAATTGGTCGATTAGACAAAATGAGTGAAGGACTTATTTTGCTCACCAATGATGGAGACATTGTAAATAAAATTCTTAGGGCTCGTAATGCACACGAAAAAGAATATATTGTTACGGTTAATAAACCAGTAACAGCTGAATTTGTTGCTAAAATGGCCAATGGGATACCTATTCTTGATACGGTTACTCGCCCATGTCAAGTGGAACAAATTCACAAAAAACAATTTCGAATTGTCTTAACGCAAGGTCTCAATAGACAAATTAGAAGAATGTGTGAATATTTAGGCTATCGGGTGGTAAAACTTAAACGTGTGCGCATTATGAACATTCAATTGGATGTGGGGAAAGGAAAACACAGGCTACTTCATGCTGAGGAATTAATGACTCTTCAGAAAAAATTGGAACATTCCCACAAAAATCACTATTAATTTGTAGAATGCACACCTAAACGAACAACCATGCCTTCGTTAGAGCGCACATTAAAAACCGTCTGGTCTTCAAAAAGTAAATACTGCCCTTTTATCCCCACCAATTTTCCACGGAAGTTGGGTGTTTTGGTCAGATTTAGAGAAACGGGCTTAATGGGGAATTGTTCTACAGGATATTTAAAATCAGTGGGGGGTGCTGGCGGTCTCATAATATAAGGTTTTAAATCGTTTGGCAAATGCGCTAAAGCACGGTCAATTTCTTCCTCCCATTGAATAGTAGTGTTTTGGTTCTGAACCATTTGTCGCCAATTTGTTTTATCTGAAAAAACAGCTTTTAAAGCCACTTCTGCAACCCCGGCCAAATAGCGATTAGGGACTTCCAAAAGCACTGCCGCCTGATGTGCTCCTTGGTCTATCCATCGAGTAGGCAGTTGCGTTTTTCGCGTTACACCCACTTTGAGGTGGCTGCTTAAGGCAAGATAAACCACGTGGGGCTGTAACTGCATTTCTTTTTCATACGATAAGTCGCGATCAGCCTCATTTAAATGAGCTTTACTCAATTCTGGGCGCATGATCCAAGCCCCAGCCGCTGGACTCTCAAAAAAACAACTTTTGCAAAAACCTTGTCTAAACAGGGCTTCTTGTGATCCACAATGCAAACATTCTGTTCCTATATGTTCTAAAGATAGGTCCGTATTTAAACATTGATTTAGATGCACAAAGCCCGGGTTTATTTTTAAAAAATATTGGATGGGCCTTGTCCTTTCAACAAGCATTTTTTTTAATACACCTTCATACATTGACAATGAAAGATTTTTAATTAAATTTACAAACAAAGATAGCAATTCTTATGCCGACACCCCTCTTCCATTCAATTGCCTCTTGGTTTTTAAAAAAACGCATTCACCAAATGGAACACTTCATTAAATTTCCTAATGAAGTGCAACAACAAGTGCTTCAAAATTTACTTTTTTGTGCGGCAAAAACTGAGATTGGAAAACGGCATGAATTTAATTCCATTGATAATTACGAAACGTTTAAGAATCGTTTGCCCTTGGTGTGTTATGAAGATATTGCTGGAGATATTGAACGTTGCCGCAATGGAGAACAAAATATTTTTTGGAACACTCCCATCAAGTGGTTTGCTAAATCAAGCGGAACTACCAATGCTAAAAGCAAATTTATTCCGGTAAGCAATGAAGCCCTAGAAGACTGCCATTACAAAGCAGGGAAGGATATGCTTTCGCTTTATTTTAATAATAATGAAAATTCACAACTGCTAGCAGGTAAATGCTTGCGTTTGGCGGGTAGTAAAGAACTTTACAATAAAGATAATAAGATTTATTTTGGTGACCTTTCTGCCATTGTGACCGAAAACTTGCCTATTTGGGCTGAATTTAGCAGCACACCCAGCCCCAAGGTTTCTTTAATGACAGAGTGGGAATCTAAATTGAACTCCATCATTGCAGAAAGTATACAAGATGATGTGACTGGACTTTTGGGAGTGCCCTCGTGGATGCTCGTGCTTTTGCAACGAGTTTTATCCCAAACTAAAAAGAGAGATCTTTTAGAAGTATGGCCAAATCTCGAAGTCTATTTTCACGGCGGGGTTAATTTTAATCCGTATCGTTCTCAATATGATAAACTTTTACCTTCTGAAAATTTTAAATACTATGAGATCTACAATGCCTCTGAAGGTTTTTTTGCTATCCAAGATCAAAACAATAGTGATGAGCTTTTATTAATGCTTGACTATGGTATTTTTTATGAATTCATTCCTATGGATAAATATGGTGCACATAGTGAAGACGACATTATTTCTCTTGAAGCAGTAGCATTAGGAGTAAGATATGCTGTGGTGATTACTACTAACGGAGGCCTTTGGCGCTATGACATTGGAGACACGGTTCAATTTACATCACTGGCTCCTTACCGCATTCAAGTAACTGGACGCACCAAACACTACCTCAATGTTTTTGGAGAAGAACTCATTATTGACAATGCAGAAAGGGCACTCACCGTTGCATCTCAAAAAACTGGAGCGCAGTTTGTTGACTACACCGCCGGTCCAATTTTTATGAAAGATAAAAGCACCGGAGCGCACGAATGGATTATTGAGTTCAATACCCCTCCAAAAAATTTGGCAACTTTTACTGCCATTTTGGACGATCAACTCAAAATCCTAAACTCTGATTATGAAGCTAAGCGATATAAAGATTTAACGCTCACTGCACCCAAAGTCCATTTGGCACGAACCAAGCTTTTTTACGATTGGTTAGCTAAAAAAAATAAATTGGGAGGGCAACATAAAGTACCTCGGCTTTCCAACAAAAGAGAATTTTTGGACGAATTATTGGCCATGAATCATTAGGAAACGGCTTTCAATTTGGGTAATTCAATGCGTGAAAGTTTCTCTTCTGCATATTGCTTTGCCACCTTAAATGTTGTTTTATTTGATTGTGGAAGTTCAAACATCGCATCGCTTAAAATGGCTTCACAAAGGGATCTTAAACCCCGAGCTCCTAAATTGTATTCTATAGCTTTCTCAACAATATAATCCAAAGCACCGGAGGTAAATTGCAATCGGATACCATCCATTTCAAACAAGGCTTCGTATTGCTTTACCAAAGCATTTTTAGGTTGTGTAAGTATGGCTCGCAGGGCATCTTTGTCTAGGGGATGCATATATGTTAGCACAGGTAACCTACCTATTATTTCAGGAATTAATCCATAAGAGCGAACATCTTTTGGAGTAATATATTGCAAGAGCAACTCTGTATTAACCTCCTGCTTTTGGAGAGCAGTTTTATAGCCAATAGCATTTAAGTTTAAACGCTTATTGATTTGTCTTTCGATACCATCAAATGCTCCACCGGCAACAAATAAAATATTTTTCGTATCTACTTCAATAAACTTTTGATCGGGATGTTTTCGACCTCCCTTGGGGGGCACATTAACCACCGTACCTTCTAATAATTTAAGAAGAGCCTGTTGTACTCCTTCTCCTGATACATCACGAGTAATGGAAGGATTGTCACTTTTGCGTGCTATTTTGTCAATTTCGTCAATAAAGACGATACCCGATTGTGCCTTTTCAACGTCATAGTCTGCAGCTTGCAACAGTTTGGTGAGTATGGTTTCCACATCTTCTCCCACATAGCCAGCTTCCGTCAATACAGTGGCATCAACAATGGCAAGAGGCACATTTAAGAAACGAGCTATGGTTTGCGCTAAAAGTGTTTTTCCTGTTCCTGTGGGACCCACTAAAAGCACATTGCTCTTTTGGATTTCAACTTGTTCGTCTCCTTTTTTTTGTAAAATTCGCTTGTAGTGATTGTAAACCGCAACAGACAATACGCGCTTAGCAAAATCTTGCCCCACAACATATTCATCTAAAAAAACCTTTATGATTTTGGGGGCTTTCAATTCAATTTCAAAACTTGGAAGCGAAACGTTTTCGGCTTCTTCAAGCACAATGCCATGTGCCTGAACAATGCATCGGTCACAAATATGGGCATCTAACCCTGCAATGAGTAGTTGGGTTTGTGGTTTAACCCTACCACAAAAGGAACAACTAAGATCGTTTCCTTTACTCATTATACAATCAGGATTTCAGTTGAATTTGTGTTTCTAATACTTCATCTACCATGCCATAGGTTTTAGCCTCCTCCGCCTTCATCCAATAGTCACGATCACTATCGTTATTGACTTTTTCAAAGTCTTGGCCACTATGGTGGGCAATAATTTGATAAAGTTCGTCTTTAAGCTTTAAGATTTCACGGGCTGTGATTTCTATATCTGAGGCTTGCCCCTGTGCTCCCCCAAGCGGTTGATGAATCATAACACGGGCATGTGGTAGAGCAGAACGTTTTCCTTTTTGACCCGCACAAAGCAAAACAGCACCCATAGAAGCTGCAATACCAGTGCAAATAGTGGCCACATCAGGCTTTATAAATTGCATGGTGTCATAAATACCTAAACCGGCATATACACTTCCTCCAGGTGAATTTATATACATTTGAATATCTCGTGATGAATCGGCACTCTGTAGAAACAACAATTGAGCCTGAATGACATTGGCCACTTGATCATTAATAGCTGTACCAAGAAACATTATTCTATCCATCATTAAGCGAGAAAATACATCCATCTGAGCTACATTAAGCTGACGTTCCTCTATGATATAGGGAGTCATACTGCTTACAATTTTGTCGTAATACATCGCATTTATCCCGTGATGCTTTGTGGCGTATTTTTTAAATTCCTTACCGTAATCCATTGATTTTTTTTTTAAAAGTACATAAATCTTTAGGCTTTCCCATAAGCTTCCTTCACAAAAGCCTCATAACTCACTTTCTTAACTTTTAATGGGGCCTTTTCTTTGTAAAAATCGAGAAGTTTTTGTTGCATGAGTTGCTCAGACAAACGTCTCGTTTCGTCTTGGTTAGCCAATACATTAGACACTATTCCTTCTAATTGTTCTTGTTCCGGCACTTGACCGTATTGCGCCATTTGGTTGCGCACCATGTCTTCTGTAAAGCTTTTCAGTTCTTCAAACTTCAGGGTCAATTCGTGATCTTCTACCAACTTTCCCTCAATAAGTTGATAGCGAATGCCTTTTTCAGATTTTTCATATTCTTCAACCGCACCCTTTTCGTCTAAAGGTTCTTTGCCGGAGTTTTGCAACCAACGCTTCAGAAAACCTTCAGGTAAATTAAATTTTGTTTTTTCGATCAAACAACTACTGATGTCATTCATCAATTTCTGGTCTGACTGGGGTGCCAATTGAGCTTGCAGTCCTTCTTTGATCTTTTCTTTACATGTCTTTTCATCTGTTACATTCCCAGGGCCGTATATTTTGTCAAAAAAATCACTGTCAAGTGTCGCCAAAACACGCTCATTAATTTCTTTAATAACAACAGAAAAATCACCTGATAATGTATCAAATTTTTCTTGGTCAAGGCGCAAAATTTGCATTGCCTTTGCATCTTCTTTAAAAAAGTTTTTGGTGGCCATAGTTAGTTCTTCACCTACTTTAGCACTTTTGAGCGTCTCAACAGCTTTTTTTGCTTTTATGTCTTCTAGAAAAAACATTCCCAAAACATCCAACGCAGAGGCATCATTTTTAAATTGAGCTGTTATTTCAAAGCCTTTTTTTATCTGATTTTGTGAAACAAGCTTGCCATATTGCTTTCTTAAATAAGTTAACTGCTCCTCAACCATTTTGTTATCTGGCACAATATCATAACGAGTCACTTTACTGAGGACTTTAAGGTTAACTTCCACCTTGGGTGCCAAACCCAACTCAAATTCAAAATCGATGGTCTCAGCATCCCAATCTAAATCGGTTTCAGTTTCTTTAGGCAAAGGCCCCCCGAGAAGATTGATATTTTCTTCTTTAAAATAACGATCCATTTCTTGTTGGAGCAACTTATTAACTTCATCTGCGGTAACCGCCTTTTCATACTGCTTTTTAATCATCCCCATTGGCACATGCCCTTTTCTAAATCCGGGAATATTGGCTGTTTTTTTATACCTTTTTAAGATGTCATCTACTTTCTCAGTGTAATCTTCTCTTGAAACACGTATCGTTAATTCTGCATTTAGGGGGTCAATATCCTTTCGGGTAACTTGCATAGTATTTTAGTAAATTAGTGCGCAAAAATACAATATTTAAGGCCATCTGCAACATTTGTTTGGCTGGGTTTTCGAAACAAAAAGAGCTTTGTTTTTAATTTTTTTTTGTAAATAAAGTCAACTGATTAAAAAATTATATATTTGCAGCCTTAAAAGAATTAATAACCAGAGGGTCGAGTACCCTCACAATTAATGTGATATGCCTGTAAAAATTAGACTTCAGAGACACGGAAAAAAAGGAAAACCTTTTTATTGGATTGTTGCCGCCGATGTGCGTGCCAAAAGAGATGGTAAATTTTTAGAAAAACTCGGAATTTACAATCCCAACACTAACCCCGCCACGGTAGAGGTTAACATTGATAGTGCTTTACAATGGTTAGAAAATGGTGCTCAACCCACCAACACAGCTAGAACACTTTTATCCTACAGAGGAGTTATGTTGAAATACCACTTGCAAGGAGGGGTAAGAAAAGGAGCTTTTTCACAAGAAGAAGCTGAAAAAAAGTTTGATGCTTGGTTAGAAGAAAAAAATGCCAAAATACAGGCTAAGGTTGACGGTCTCAGTCAAAAAGAGGCTGATGAGCGAACTGCTAGACTGGCTGCTGAAAAAGAAGCCAATGAAAAGCGCAAAGCCGCTGCCCTAGAGGCTTTGGCAGAAGCACAAACTGAAAATGCTGAACAGGCATCGGATGCCGAAACTCAGGAAAGCGATACACCAAATGTTGCTGATCAGGCAGAGGCGGCTAATGAAACGCCTGCTGAAAATACTCCAGTTGATGAAGTGCCTGTTGAAGAAGCAGACACTGCAGTGGCTGAAGAGGAAGCTGCTCCAGCACCAAAAGCAGAAGATAAAACTGCAGAAGAAACTACGGCTAAAGAAGCGCCTGAAACTCAGCAGGACCAAGCCGAAGAAGCTCCCGATAAAGAGGCCTAAACCCGCTTTTATTTTATGCTTGTTCAAGATTGTTTTTATCTCGGTACTATCGTAGGTAAATACAGTTTTAAAGGCGAAATACTGCTCAAACTTGACAGTAATGATCCTGAAATTATCAAGCAACTTAAAACACTCTTTATTGATATGGAAACGGGTTTAGTTCCCTATTTTATAAAAGACCTAAAACTCCACAAAAGCCACTTGTTACGGCTCAAATTGGATGGAATTGATACAGAACAAGGCGCAGACAGCCTTCTAAAAAAATCAGTCTATTTACCCTTGGAACTCCTTCCTCCCTTGGTGGGAAACACCTTTTACTATCATGAAATTATAGGCTTTAAAGTGCTAGATCAAAAATGTTTTTTGGGAACTGTAAAAGGATTTCAAGACAACAGCGGTCAAGACTTATTGATCGTGCAACGGCAAAATAAAAAAGATGTTCTGATTCCAGTGCATGATGATTTTATTCACAATGTGAACCGCAAGCACGAAGAATTGAACGTGCAACTCCCCAACGGATTTTTGGATCTGTTTTAAAAATAAAGTACAAAACCAAATGTCGGCAAGGGTGTATTGTTACCTTCAGAGGTGTTAACAACAACCAAAGACTTTGGTGCAATTAGACTGCCATCAACAGCTCTATTAAGTCCGTATTCTTCGGGTGTTGGATTGGGTTGTGCCAAAAAATTCTGTACCTCAAAATAGAGATTAAATGAAAGTTTTTTAAAGTTCCACTTTTTATCAATCCGAATATCAGCTTGATTAAAAGGATCCAATTTAACTTCGCCCAATCGATCGTAATCTAAAATGATTTCTGGATAGGCAAGTGTACTGGCCTCTAGATTGGTGGGAACATATGGATTTTTTCCGGCATAACGCCAGCGGGCACTCAATTCCCAATTCCGTGGCAGTTTATATCCACCCGAAAAAGAGAGTAAATGACGGCTATCCCAAACCGAGGGGCGGAATTGGCCATCCAAGCCAGAAAATTCACTAAAAAAATAGGTATATGAGAAAATGCTATAGAAGTTACGCATCAAT
>JBMYZB010000067.1:0-8982 GCA_049609945.1 Flavobacteriaceae bacterium | reverse complement strand
TTTATAATAAACAAAAAGGGTGGTACCCAGAAATAAAAACAGGGCGGATACGGGCAAATAAATCAAACCACCAACAAAAGCACTTCGCTGCGCTTTTTTGAGTGAGGGCAAGACCATATAGCGTTGAATGTAGTTTTGATCGATGCCAAAGTTTTGGAGATTGACAAATAAGCCATAAATCAATACCACCCAAAAAGTAGCTTCGTTAAGATTAAAAGAAAAAAGACCCAGACTGAACTTATCATATTGTTGCGCCACTGTGATTATTTGAGTGGCACCATCAGGTATTCTGAAAAGCAAAAAAATCAAGCAAAAGAGGGCTCCTGCAATGAGCACTATGGCTTGTATAGCATCGGTCCAAAGAACGGCATCAATACCTCCTAAAATAGAATAGACAGACACAAAAATACCGGTCAGCACGATAATCCAAACGATGTCCCACCCCACAATGGCATTGATCGCAAGTGCCAGCAAATACAAAATGGTACCTATGCGCATGAGTTGGGTCATTAAATAACAAATGGACACGTAGTATTTTGCACCTTTTCCGAGTTTTAATGCTAAAAAAGTATAGGCTGATGGGCTATTTATTTTTCGATAGACCGGAATAAAATAGCGTACGGCAATTAGTGCAGCAAACGGAATGGACAAACTAAACACCAAAGGATTCCAATTGCTCTGAAAAGCACTTCCTGGCAGAGCCAGATAACTAATGCTGCTCACAAAAGTGGCAAAAATAGAAAGACTTACCACCCAAGTGGGCACCTCACCACTTCCTAAAATAAAGTTTTTTGCAGTACGATTTTTTTTGAAGAAAGCCCCACCCAAAAAAAGAAGTAATACCAAATAAATGCTAAAAACGACAAGGTCTGTAGCGGTCATGATAGGAGATTGAGTTGATCTTTAATTTGCTCTTGCTGTATTCCAATCTCCTTTTGAAGGGCTATATCGTAGCTTTCAAAGGGAGGCATCAAAATGTTTTGACACAAATTTGCTGTTGCTAATGCTGCTTTTAGCCCTTTTAAGAAAGAACCATTAGGACGTCCCTCTCGATAGATTTCTGTTCCCACCCACTGAATTAGTTTACTATAGGTTTCACACTTCTCTTGTTGTTTTTGTTGAAAGGCATTGAATGCGCCCACAAACAACTCTGGAAATAAATTAGCACCACCATTCACTCCCCCATGTGTTCCCAGTGCCATTGATTTTAACAAAAGTGCCTCGGGTCCAACGAGCCAGGTAAAAGGTGTGTCAAGTGATTTTGCAAGTAGTTTTTGAAGGTAGGACAGATCACCCGAACTGTCTTTTAGTCCCCAAATATTAGGGTGTTTTGCCAGTGTAAATACCGTATCTGGATCAATTTCAACCTTGGTTAAAGCTGGAAAATTATAGAGAAAGAGCGGGAGGGGCACTTGGTTTGCTAAATCTAAATAATACTTCTTCAATTCTTGTTGCTGAGGGGGTCTGTAGTAGGGAGGTGCTGCCACCACACCTGCTGCACCGTGGGCTGCTGCACAGGCCGCTAAACGAAGGGAGTCTTGTACCACCGTATCTGAAATGCCTACCCAAAAAGGGACTCTTTGTGAAATAAATAAATGAGTACGTTCAATGAGGCTTTCTCGTTGTTTATAAGTCAATGAAGTGGCCTCTCCGGTGGTGCCTAAAATAAAAATGCCATGAATGCCTCCTTGAATCACATGGTTGATCAATTGCTCTAAGGCTGTAAAATCTATTTCATAGTGCGCATTGAGTGGAGTGACTAAAGGCACCATGATTCCGTTAAAAATAGTTTTTTTAACCACTTAATCTTTTACTTGCATTACTACGTGCTTGATGTTTTTTCGATTGTAGGTGTAGGTGAGGTGCAAATGACCATCCAAAGCTTCAATAAGGGCGGGATAACTAAATTCTCCTTTATTTTCGTTTTCAAGCACTAGGGCATCGATCCACTTCAGTCCATCTTTTGAAATGGCGACATGCAGCTTGGCTCGTGCATTTTTTCCTTTTAGGGAGGGGTTATAGACCAACACATGCCAGCCGTTGGAAAGGGTTAAGGCATCGGTGCCAGAGTTGGGATTGGGTAAGGTTGTTTTGGTAATTTTACTCCAGCTGTTTCCCCCGTCGGTTGAAAAAGCCTGTAGCAATGCATTGTCTCTACTGCGGCAAAGCAATTGAAGTTTTTTCTGACTGTGTACTAATATACTGGGTTGAATCAGGTTGAAAGGTGTTTGCGGATCTACGGTAATTTTTTCCCAGTTTATGCCTCCATCCACACTTTTTTCGATGTGTATTTTCCAAGAGAGACCATCGGTCGTTCTGGTTTCGGTACTAGAAGGAGACAAAATGGTACCGTTATCTAATTGAATGGGTTTATTTTTTATAGGACCAAGAATGTCTTTGGGCAACCGATTGGACGCACTCCAATCTTTTCCATTGTTGGATGAGGTTTTATAAGCCCCCCACCATTCTCTGGGCGAAGGTCCAATTTTATAAAACAAAAAAAGTTGCCCAGCTCGTTCTTTAAATAAAACCGGATTCCAATTGGGAAAGCGTTGTCCATTGGTTTCAATACCATCAGCCACCTGCACAGGGGGTTGCCATTGGGAATGGTTTTTTTCACTCAACCAAATAGTAACATCTTTATTGCCTTCTTGGCTGCCACCAAAGGCAGCCACAAGAAATTCATTAGGCTCAACTTCTACAATGGTGGAGGCATGGCAGGCTTCAAAGGGTGGGGTTTCATAGACCATTTCTGTGGCTATAATATCCAATTGCATTTGAGCCGAAAGTGATGCACCTCCTAGAAATAAATAGAGCAATGGCCCTCGTGTTTTTAAAAATGAAAATAATATCATGTGCTAACGGTATTGATGAGCGTTCCTATAGAATCGATAGATATGGCAATTTGATCTTGAGGTTGGAGGCTGAAACCGGCTTCAGGAACAATGCCTGTACCGGTCATCAAGAAACAACCCTCCGGAAAATCAAGTTCTAAGAACAAATAATGAATGAGGTCGTCAAAAGTACGTTTTAGGTTTGCTAGAGTGGTTTGGCCTTTAAATACACATTGTTTTTGGCGTTCTATGCGAATAGCAATTAGCGTTTCTTTGGGGAGCGGATTGGTTGTTAAATAAATGCCCGGCCCCAAAGCGGTTGACCCCCTGTAGCTTTTGGCTTGTGGTAAATAGAGTGGATTTTCTCCTTCAATGGAGCGGGAACTCATATCGTTGCCAATTGTATACCCCAGTATTTTTTTAGTGGGATGTAAAACCAAAGTAAGTTCGGGTTCTGGCACACTCCAGAGGCTGTCTATTCTAATGCGAACCGCAGCTTGATGTCCCCGCACACGATGGCTGTTTGCTTTAAAAAACAATTCCGGACGGGGGGCTTCATACACCCGATCATAAAAATTACTGCCTCCACTTTCAGCCGATTCTTCCATTCGTGCCATACGACTTTTATAATAGGTTACTCCTGCAGCCCATACTTCTTGGGTACTAATAGGCGGAAGTAAACGGCTGTCTTCAGACCCTTTAAAATTTGTATTTAATTTTAAGGAAGGTAATTCTTGCTGTATTTTTTTAGGAAGCTCTTCTTCTAACAAAAGGGACTTAAAATCAGCAGCAGCATAGTCATAGAAAATCCCATTATGCTCAATTACAGCACCATTTTGGGTGTTAAATAATATCAATTTTCAATCTTACAATTTAAGGTTAATATATGCTTAAATGTATAAAATTATCCAAGAATAGCTATATTTATGTGCTTCAAAAACATTGCCTACGGTGAAATTATCTAACCAAATTGGAATAAAAATTTAATGAACTATTTTAAATTAGCCGCTACAGTATTATTATTTGGTGGACTATTAGCTTGTCAAGCCCCTTCAAAAAAAACCCAAGAATCACAAAATAAATATCGCCGAGGAGAACTTCCTGTTCAGGAGGGGATGGTTTTGTTTAATCAAAATTGTGCTAGTTGTCATAATTTTTCATCCAACGAAATTGGTCCCAATTTGACTGGCATCACCTCCCTTGTGAGTAAAGACTGGTTGAAAGCCTTTATAAAAAATCCTCAGCAAATGATTGCCAAAGGAGATCAACGTGCGGTGGCTCAATTTGAGAAGTTTAATGTTTATATGCCATCATTTGCTCAGTTAAACGATGAGCAATTGGAAAATCTTTTGGGATTTATTCATAAATTTTCCGAGGGAGAAAAGCGCAATAAAAGCAATCGAAAAGGCGGCTTGGTGGATCCCATACCTGAAAAAATTGCATCGGCGTCACATCAGCTAGTGGTGGAAGATTTTGTAACCTTACCGCCCAGTTCGCCCAGTGCACCAGACACCCGAATCAACACGCTGAGGGCTCTTTCTTTTGACGGTAAAGACCGTCTTTTCATCGGCGATTTGCGTGGTAAGTTATTTGAAATTGTGGAGGGCACACCACATACCTATTTGGATATGTCTGCAGCGATTGAACATTTTATAGATCGCCCAGGATTGGGGTCTGGATTAGGAAGTTTTGCTTTTCATCCGCAATTTGCCTCCAATGGGTTGCTTTACACCACCCACACCGAGCCTGCCCAAACCACAACAGCGGATTATGCTCTTCCTGAGGGAGCCAAAAGTACGTTGCAATGGGTACTCTCCGAATGGCAAACACAGGCCCCAACAGCAGCTTCTTTTTCAGGATCGAACCGGGAATTATTGCGCGTAGATATGGTTACGGGCATTCATGGCTTTCAAGATTTAACTTTTAATCCAAAAGCCCAACCCGGTAGTGCCGATTATGGCTTGCTTTATCTAGGTATTGGCGACGGGGGAGCCGCCTTGGCGGGTCATCCCGAAATATGTGAAGATGCAACTGCCATTTGGGGCAGTGTGATTCGAATTGACCCCGCAGGAAACAATAGCCAAAATGGAAAGTATGGTATTCCTCCAGATAATCCATTCGCCAATAAAGAGGGTAAAGTAGAAGAAATTTGGTGTCGCGGATTTAGAAACCCCCACCGCATGGCTTGGAATGCGAAGGGTGATAAAATGGTGGTGTCTAATATTGGCCAGCATAGTGTTGAAGAAGTCAATCTCATACAAAAGGGGGGTGATTTTGGTTGGCCCAAACGCGAGGGTAGTTTTGTGTTTGATGTGCTTGCCAATCCTGAAATGGTATATCCTCTACAACAAGAAGAGCCCGGTGCTTTTCTAGACCCGGTCATTCAATATGATCATGATGAAGGCAATGCTGTTTCCGGGGGCTACTTTTATTTGGACAATGCCATTGAAACCCTAAAAGGCAAATACCTTTTTGGAGACATTGCCCGTGGCACCATGTTTGTGGCCAATGAAGCCGATATCAGACAAGGAAAATCAGCTGCCTTGCAAAGGGTAAACCTTAGGGTGAATGGAAAAAACAACACCCTCCAAGACATTCGACCAAATGAGCGTGTAGATCTTCGTTTTGGACAAGACACTTCCGGGGCAATTTATGTGTTTACTAAAAGCAATGGAAAAGTCTATCGGGTGGTTGATTTTGTAGAGTTATAGATTAGTTATTAGCAAATAAAACCACCAAGAAGACCTCTAATTTTCTTACGATTTAAAATTATTAATGAAACGTATATTGTTAATGAGTTTGGGAAGTAGAGGTGATATGGAACCTTTTTTGGCTTTGGGTCAAACCCTTATCAAGAATGGACACCAAGTAGGTTTTTGCGTGCCAGAACAGTTCCAATCTCTGGCCCAAACCGTGGCCTCAGACTTTTATCCTCAAGACAAAAGTTTTCTTGATCTAGTTCATGGCCCTGACATACGAAAAATTATTGGACAAGTGGGCAGCAAATGGTCTCGTTTATGGACGCTTTTGAGGTTGATGAAAAAAACGAAAAAGGTGCAAGAACAGATGATTTTAGATCAAGAAGCTGCTGTAAAGGCTTTTCTACCGGATAAAATTATTTTCCATATAAAATGTATTTACCCTGTCATTTGGGGGTTACATTTTCGGAAAAAGGTTGCTATACTCAGCCCTATTCCGGCCTTATTACATCCTATAGATAACATTCCCCACGTTGCTTTTGGTCGGCCTAGGTTTCCCTTTTGGAATAGAATGACCTATGCTGTGGCACTCTATGCTTTGGTCAATAAATCCATTTTGGGCTATGGTAAATCTTTTTTAAAAAAGTACAATATACATTTGAGTAGCCGTCAACTAAAAGCATTTTATCTCCAACAATTGGCGGTTACTTATACGGTATCGCCTCAACTTTTTGAGCGACCGGCAGCTTGGCCTCCGCAAGCCCAATGCAATCCGTTTCTTTTGCGGGAATCGAAACGTAATTATACACCTCCAGATGATTTACAGCATTTTTTGAAAACCTACCCAAATCCTGTTTATGTAGGTTTTGGCAGCATGGTCAATGCCCAACCCAAAACCATTGCGGCTGATGTTATAGCGGTTTGTGAAGGGTTGCACCAACCGTTAATTTTAAATGCTTCATGGGGTGGGTTGGAGCCTCCTGATTCACTTCCAGAGTGGGCCTTTGTGGTGACTGATGTACCTTTTGATTATTTATTCCCCAAAGTGGCTGTGGTCATTCATCATGGAGGTGCAGGAACCACACATGCGGCTTTGGCCCATCAAACACCTCAGGCCATCATACCCCATATTGCCGACCAGTATTTTTGGAACCGGCAAATTCAAAGTAAAGGCCT
Organism: Flavobacteriaceae bacterium; assembly: GCA_049609945.1. Classification (GTDB taxonomy): domain Bacteria; phylum Bacteroidota; class Bacteroidia; order Flavobacteriales; family Flavobacteriaceae; genus JADHMP01. The sequence goes on along the minus strand of JBMYZB010000067.1, from coordinate 2,273 downwards.
AGGATGTTATGGTTTTCCTATTAAAAAATGGAGCCAAAAACGATTTGAAACATTGCTCCAAAAACTACTCTCTTTTTCTTTAAATGAACCCATAATAGATATAAAAAAAAATAATCCTACTTTATAAATACTCAGAAGCATCGTCTTTAATACTTTATTATGATTAAGCAATTCTTAAAATTATTCGGTCTAGGCACAGCCGTAGACTTTAAAGGTATGGTGGCCTCCGGAGCACTGATCATTGATGTAAGAACCCCAGATGAATTTACATCTGGGCATATAGAAAAAGCGAAAAATATACCCCTAGACACCTTGGCAACTCAAACGAAAAACCTTACTAAAGACAAAATTATTATTACCTGTTGCGCCTCTGGCATGCGTAGTGCTTCTGCAAAATCCCTTTTAAAATCAAATGGATTTATAAAGGTATATAACGGAGGGGGTTGGCAACGCTTAGCTTCCAAAATTTAATTTTAAGCATTTTCGATTAAGCTATATATTGTTTTTTTTAATTTGATTTCCAAATCTCTCCATTTTTTCTTCTCCTTAATTTATAATATTTTTAGACTATGACAAGGGTTTTTGAATACACTAAAATTAGATTTACGATACTTAGCTCTATTTTTTTCTCATTGACTGTTAACGCTCAAAAGCTGTCGATTAAAAAGCAATTTATTTTTCCTTTACAAACCGAGCATGTGCATAGCAGTTCTTTGGTGGCACTACCCAATGGAGCTCTCATGGCTTGTTGGTTTCAAGGTTCTGGTGAGCGAAAAGCCAACGATGTTAAAATTATGGGCGCTCGTTTAGAAAAAGGCGAAGATCAATGGGGTGAGCCTTTTGTTATGGCCGATACACCCGGACTTCCTGATTGTAATCCGGTTTTATTTTTAAACCAGCGAAAGGAGTTGTTTTTATTCTGGATTGTGGTACAAGCCAATCAATGGGAAAAGTCAATTTTAAAATATAAAAGAGCAACGGTTTATGAAGGCCCTGGGCCTCCTACATGGGAATGGCAAGACCTTATTTTATTGCAACCCGGCGAAGCCTTTCAGGAAGTTACTTTACAAAAATTTAAGGCACTGCCTGATCGGGGGTTAAGTTGGGCAGAATATGCGCCTCCTTATGAAAAAATGATTGTGGAGGCAGCCGGCCACAAAACCAAAAGACAAACTGGTTGGATGACACGTACTCAACCTTTGCAACTTTCCTCAGGAAGAATATTATTGCCTTTATATTCGGATGGATATAATTTTTCTTTAATAGCTCATTCGGATGATTATGGTTACACATGGCAATCGGGCGAGCCTTTGGTGGGCTATGGCAATGTGCAACCCTCATTAATCGAAAAACAAAAGGGAGAAGTGGTGGCCTATATGCGAGATAATGGTGATCGTCCTGGGCGTGTAATGCAAAGTTTTTCTTTGGATCAAGGAGCTACTTGGAGCCCTGTGAAGGATGGCGAAATGGCCAATCCCGGTGCAAGTTTGCATGTGCTTAAATTGACGAATGGCACTTGGCTGATGGTGAACAACAATCAAGAGGAAGGGAGAAATACGCTGCACTTGAACCACTCTACAGATGAAGGAAAAACATGGCGTCCCCTTTTTCCCATTGAAAATTCGGATCAACAAAAGGATTCTTTTTCTTATCCCTCACTAATTCAAACCCCTTCAGATGCTATTCATCTGTCTTATTCTTATCGAAAGGGGGGAAAAAAAACCATTGTTCATGCGCAACTTAGTCTTTAATATTTGCTTTATTCTTTTAGGTGTTTTTGGGCTGTCTCAAACCTATGAGGATCTTCCTTATCTTCAAGATCAAGCTCACCACTTTCTAAAGGAAACCCCGGCCATACTCTATGACTTACAAACCGATCGTAATCAAAATAGTATCGTGCTTTCAAATGAAGGCTTACTTTTTCCGTGGCAAGGACATCTAAAAAAATATAAACAATATCGTCCTTTAAACGATTTAGAGATTCTTGCCATTACTGGTTTTGAGGGGCAATTTTATTACATGACTTCAGCGGCGGTTTTTAGTAATGCCTTTGGAGGGTCTTTTTATTTGGAACATCAATTGCCGCAAGCCACCCATTTTTCAATGGGTAAGGAGGCTGTTGTTTTAGTGGTATCCAGTCAACGTTTGCGATTGTTTGATCAAAAGAAACAAATGCAACTGGATATCATTTTAACCCAAAAACCTATAGCTATTCAATATGATGATCTAAATAACAGCTTTTTAATTTTAACGGTCAATGGTCTGGTACACTT
>JBMYZB010000066.1:0-9075 GCA_049609945.1 Flavobacteriaceae bacterium | reverse complement strand
AAAGAGATTTTGATCAAGATTTTCGACCCTAAGAACCTTTAAATTCTTATTTATTTTTACAAAAATCCCTTTTCATTCATCCAATCATCATTGTAAATCTTCCCAATGTATCGACTTCCTGAATCATGTAGAAGAACCACCACCACATCGGTTTTACTAAAGTTTTCTTTTAATTGCAAAAGGCCCTTGATGGCAGCCCCACAAGAGTTTCCAGCAAAAATACCTTCTTCACGAGCCAATTTTCGAGTATATAAAGCAGCGTCTTTATCCGTCACTTTTTCAAAATGATCAATGATGGAAAAATCAACATTTTTGGGCAGTATATCCTCTCCAATTCCTTCGGTCACATAAGGGTAAATTTCATTTTTATCAAAAATACCCGTCTCGTGAAATTTTTTAAATACAGAACCATAAGTATCTATACCCCAAACTTTAATGTTGGGGTTTTTCTCTTTTAAATATTTTCCTGTACCAGAAATGGTTCCTCCGGTGCCCACCCCCACCACAAAATGAGTGATTTTTCCTTGGGTTTGTTCCCAAATTTCAGGACCGGTTTGTTCATAATGTGCTTGTGTATTGGCAGGATTGTCATATTGATTCACATACCATGCATTAGGTGTTTCTTCTCCTAATTTTTTAGAGACACTGTAATATGAGCGTTCGTCATCGGGTGAAACATCTGTTGGGCAAACAATCACTTCGGCTCCCATGCCACGCAACACATCAAATTTTTCTTTAGATTGCTTGTCAGTAGAAACACAAATGAGTTTGTATCCTTTAACAATGGCTGCCAAAGCAAGTCCCATTCCTGTATTTCCTGAAGTGCCTTCCACAATTGTGCCCCCTGGTTTCAAACGTCCGTCTGCCTCTGCCTCTTCAATCATTTTTAGAGCCATACGGTCTTTCACCGAGTTGCCCGGATTAAAGCTTTCAATTTTGGCCAACACCAAGGCATCTACTTCTTGAGTTATTTTATTTAATTGAACCAAAGGCGTATTTCCAATGGTTTCTAATATATTTTTGAAATAATTCATTATTTAGAGTTAAACTTCCGCAAATGTATTTAATAGAATGCGTATCTCTAAAATTATGGGCTTCAAATTTTAACGAAAACGCAACACTTTTGCTGGAGCTATTCCCATAATAATTCGAGAAGGCAACCAAAGAAGTAAGGCGCTGATAAATAAAAAAAGGAGGTTAATGGTTAAGATTTCAAAAAAAGTAAGCATTACTGGTGCTCTTTCTACAAAATAGGTTTCAGGATCCAATTGAATCCAACCTAAATACCTTTGGGAATAATAAAACAGAAGACCTAGGCTATTTCCGATCAACAAACCCTTAAACATGATCAAAAGGCCGTTATACAAAAATATTTTTTGAATCATGCCGTGGGTGGCTCCCAACGCTTTAAGCATACCCACCATTCGAGAGCGTTCTAAAATGAGTACTAAAAGTGCTGTGGCCATATTTATGATACCTACTAAAAGCATAATGACCATGATAATCAAGATATTAAAATCAAATAAAGCTATCCATTGAAATATGCTTTTATACTGTTCTTCTAATGCGTGAACATCTAGCTCTGAGGGGAGTTTACTGTATAGTGTTTCGCTTAGCACTTTTAAATTTTTAGGCTGATTTAAAAATACTTGATAGCCCCCAATTTGATTTTCTTTCCAACGATTTAACCGCTGTATTTGCTTTATATCCCCTAAGATGAGATTTTTGTCTATATCAGGGAATCCCGTAGAAAAAATGCCGGCAACCCTAAATTTTCTTCTGTTAGGCATCCTTTGGTTATTACTATTTTGGAAAAAAGCGTCTACATTTTCCCCAACCTGAAGTTTTAATCGATTGGCAATAAGCTGAGAAATCACAATTTGATTAGAATTTTCTTCCCCCCACCTGGGAATTGTTCCAGCTTTCATAAAGTTTACTAGAGCTGAAGCTCTAAAGTTTTGGCCAACACCCTTAAAAAGAACACCTTCAAAAGCTTCGTTATTTTTCAACATGGCACCTTTCATTGCAAAGGCATAGGAATAAGCAATTGGGTCACTATTTTCCCAATAATTGGCTAATTCAATGTTATTCTCAAAAGAGACCAGAGAAATTTTAGAAGTATTATTCTCAAAGGGCATTACTGTTAGGTGGCCATTAAAAGCGGCCGTTTTATGGCGGATTTCTTTTTGCAGCCCCCTCCCTGTTGCCACTGCAATTAGGATCATGGCCATACCCAATGCCACAGCAATAGTAGCTATGTTTATGATTTGACTAGAAACATTATCTTTGTTGAGAGCGGGTTGGCGCATGCGCCTAGCGAAAAACAAAGGAAGATTCAAATTGATTTTTATTTAATGAAACAATTCAAAAATACGGCTTTATTTTGGGTTGTGTGTTGTGCCACACAAATCATCTTTGCTCAATCAAATATTGCTCCGGGGGCGCACCAAACCAGCCAATATCTTCCTCTTTTAAAAGGAAAAAAAATAGGATTGGTAGCACATCAAGCCAGCACCATAGGGCAAACACATTTGGTAGATAGTTTATTGGCCCTAGGTATTGATCTTGCTCGGGTGTTTGCCCCTGAACACGGGTTTAGAGGCCAAGCAGATGCTGGTGAAAAAGTGTTTGATCAAAAAGATTCCACCACAGGCTTAAGTATCCTATCACTCTATGGTAAAAACAGAAAACCGCAACCCGAAATGCTGAAAAATCTTGACCTGATAGTTTTTGATTTACAAGATGTGGGTGTGCGCTTTTATACCTACCTATCTACTCTTCATTATGTAATGGAAGCTTGTGCTGAACAAAACATACCCCTGTTAATTTTAGATAGACCCAATCCCAATGCTCATTATGTTGACGGACCTATACTCGATCTGGATTATAAAAGTTTTGTTGGTATGCATCCCGTTCCAATTGTTTATGGAATGACCATCGGAGAATATGCTCAAATGATAAATGGAGAACAATGGTTAGGTCAAAATTTAAAATGCCTATTAACTGTCATACCCATTAAAAATTATACCCACAATACGCCCTATGCACTACCGATAAAACCCTCCCCCAACTTACCCAACGCGCAAGCTGTAGCTCTATATCCAAGCCTTTGTTTATTGGAGCCAACTGTAATCAGTGTGGGGCGAGGAACGCAAAAACAATTTCAATTGTTTGGACATCCCGACTTGCCTCCAACCGGCTTTTCGTTCACGCCACAGCCTAACCTAGGGGCCAAAAACCCTAAACACAAAGGCGTGTTGTGCCATGGCAAAGACCTCTCCACTATTTCGCTCCCAAAAGCCCTACAACTCAATTGGCTGTTGGAGGCCTACCAACATTTTCAAAATAAAGATGCTTTTTTTCTTAAAGGATTTACTCGAATTGCAGGAACTGATCAACTCCAAAAGCAAATTGAAAAGGGCTTTTCTCAAAAACAAATCAAAAGTAGTTGGAACAAAGACCTGTTTATCTTCAAAAAGCTGCGTAAAAAATATCTGATCTATCCCTAAGGAATATTTAAATATTTATGGGTTTGCAAGGACACTTTCCATTGAGTATGTTCCAAAACATAATCAACCATTAAGTGCATCACTTTTTCTCTCCTACTCCATTCGGGCTGCAAAAAAAGATGGCATTTGGAGCTTACTTTTTGAGCTTCTTCCTCGGCAAAACGAAAATCATCTTTGTTGTATATAATCATTTTGAGTTCATCAGCCTGAGTGTATGCTTCTTTAAACGGAGTTTTGTTTTTTTTTGGAGAAAGACAAAACCAATCCCAATGGCCAGAAAGCGGATAGGCACCAGAAGTTTCTATGTGTATTTCAAGATTGGCTTTCTTCAAAGCCGTTGTGAGTGGATTCATATTCCACATTAAAGGTTCTCCACCGGTCACCACAACTGTATCAGAATATTGTTTGGCCTGTGAAACAATATCGTCAATAGGCGTGGGCGGATGCTTTTGGGGGTCCCAACTCTCTTTAACATCACACCAATGGCAACCCACATCACAGCCTCCAATACGAATGAAAAAAGCTGCAGAACCTTTGTGATAACCCTCTCCCTGAAGCGTATAAAAAGCCTCCATTAATGGAAGAGACTCGCCTTTCTTAACCAATAAGGAGGTTGCTTTTTCCATGGGTGCAAAGATAGGTTTTATTAGACAATGATTTAAAAACGTATCTTTGATAAATACCATTTAATTAAACAACCCAAAACATGTGATGCAACTTTATGCTAAACTAGATCTCTTATTTGATCAAATTTTTGCCGAAAAAAATCAACGATGGATTGAGCGTTTTACCTTAATATTTTCCATGATTGGGTTTATAGTGCACCTGCTGCTCATTTTGGGGAACAACTATGGTTTGGTGAACATTGCCAGTGATTTAGTACTACTACAAGATCCCATTGCAGCCATATACACCCCTTTTTCAATTATTTTGGTATATGAAATTTATTTGTTGATTTTTTATTTACCAAGGTCTTTCACCACCTCCGTTTCAAAACAATTTGAAATAATTTCTTTAATTATTATTCGTCGTATTTTTGGTGATATCCCTAAAATAAACCTCAACGTCAATTGGATAGAAAACGAGGCCAACATCCAACTCATTTACGATCTAGTAGGTATTTTATTACTCTATTTTTTGATTTATCTCTTTAATTTAAGACGCGAAAAATTACCCAAAGGACCTGTGAAAGAAAGTTTAAAACGCTTTGTAAGTTCCAAAAAAGGGGTGAGTTTAATCTTGCTTCCTGTTCTTATTCTAACCTCTTTCTATAGTTTTGGGGAATGGGTCATTCAGTTTTTAAATCATTCTCCCACGTCTCCCATTTCAGATATCAACACGGTATTTTACAATGAGTTTTTTACCATTCTAATTCTCGCCGATGTGTTTATTTTGTTGCTTTCTTTGCAATATACGGAACGCTACAGCCAACTGATTCGAAATACAGGCTTTGTGATCTGTACCATTTTAATACGACTTTCTTTTGCCACTACGGGGCTAACAAACATTTTATTGATTCTTTCCAGTGTTCTTTTTGGACTACTCATATTGCGAATCTATCAAGCGATAGAAAAGCAACACTAATCTTTACGTTCGCAGGCTAAAAAAGTGTTTTGCAGAAGCATGGCAATAGTCATTGGTCCAACACCTCCAGGCACTGGTGTAATGGCACTAGCCTTTTGAGCCAACTCTTCATAGGCCACGTCACCTTTAATAACATAACCTTTGGGATGGTTTGTGTCTGGCACTCGGGTAATGCCCACATCGATAATCACAGCCCCTTCTTTAACCATATTCGCTTTTAAAAACTCTGGAATGCCTAACGCCATAACTACTATGTCTGCCTTTTTTGTGAGTGCAGATAAACCTTGAGTTCGGCTGTGAGCCAGAGTAACAGTGGCATTGCCCACAGGCCCTTTTTGGCTCATCAAAATACTAATGGGTCTTCCCACAATGTGACTGCGTCCAACCACCACACAATGTTTACCTGAAGTTGGAATGGCATAGCGTTCCAGTAATTGTAAAATGCCAGAGGGAGTGGCGGGAATAAAGGCCTCCATTTCTAATGCCATACGGCCAAAATTAGTGGGGTGAAAACCATCTACATCTTTGTCTGGGTCTATGGCTAACAAAATTTTTTGCTCGTCTATATGTTTAGGAAGCGGGAGTTGTACAATATATCCGTCTAGGGTTTTATCTTGATTAAGCCTATCAATTTCATTAATTAATGCTTTCTCTGTGATGGTTTCCTCCAAATGTATTAAAGTAGATTGAAAACCAACATATTCACAAGACCGCACTTTACTCCCCACATATGTCAGACTAGCACCATCATTACCTACCAAAACAGCGGCAAGGTGGGGTATTTTTTTCCCTTCATTTTGGCGTATGGCAACGGCTTCTTTTATTTCTTCTTTGATGGTGGCGGCTGTTTTTATTCCGTCTAAAATTATCATGATAATATTTTATTTAAATCCTTGTTGAAAAAGTTGCATCATTTGTTTGCCTCTGCCTCCTTGCATCATTTTCATTATTTTACTCATCTGTGTAAATTGCTTAACAAGTTGGTTTACCTCTTCCATTCCCCTGCCGGAACCCTTAGCAATACGCATTTTACGGCTGTGGTCCAGCAATTTTGGCTGAGCTCTTTCTTTGGGAGTCATGGAACCAATAATTACTTCTATATTTTTAAATGCATCGTCATCAATATCTACGTCTTTTATCATTTTTCCAGCTCCGGGAATCATACCCATGAGGTCTTTCATAGAACCCATTTTTTTAATTTGGTTGATTTGAGCCAGAAAATCATCATAACCAAATTGATTTTTAGCCACTTTTTTTGTCAATCTTCTGGCTTGCTCTTGATCAAATTGCTCTTGGGCACGTTCCACCAAAGAAACCACATCACCCATTCCCAAAATTCGATCTGCCATTCTATCAGGGTGGAAGACATCTAGGGCTTCCATTTTTTCACCTGTTCCAATAAATTTTATGGGTTTATTGACCACAGATTTAATGGAAAGGGCTGCTCCACCACGGGTATCCCCATCCAATTTGGTAAGCACCACCCCGTCAAAATTTAAAATATCATTAAATGCCTTTGCTGTATTCACAGCATCTTGTCCCGTCATGGCATCCACCACAAATAAGGTTTCTGAGGGTGTTACGGCCTTATGAATGGCGGCAATCTCTTCCATCAAAATGGCATCTACGGCCAAGCGTCCAGCAGTATCAATGATAACCACATCGTGGTTTTCTTTTTTGGCATACTGAAGGGCCGCTTTAGCAATGACCACCGGATTTTTTTCTGTGCGATCTTCATAAAGTGATACACCCACCTGTTCGGCCACCACCCTTAACTGATCTATGGCGGCAGGGCGATAGACGTCACAAGCCACCAAAAGAGACCTTTTGGTATTCTTCTTTTTTAAATAGAGAGCTAATTTTCCAGAAAGAGTGGTTTTCCCAGATCCTTGTAAACCAGACATTAAAATAACAGCAGGTTTCTCAGACAAATTCACTGAAGCTGTTTCGGCCCCCATTAGTTCAGTAAGTTCGTCTTTAACAATTTTGATTAATAATTGCCCTGGTTGCAGACTAGTAAGCACCTTTTGTCCAAGGGCTTTTTCTTTAACTCGAACCGTAAATTCTTTGGCTATTTTATAGTTTACGTCAGCATCCAAAAGGGCTCGACGCACTTCTTTAAGGGTTTCAGCCACATTGATTTCTGTAATCTTTCCGTGGCCTTTTAAAACTTGAAAGGCTTTATCTAATTTTTGACTTAAACTATCAAACATTGTTCTCTATTGCTTTTTAATATAAAACAAAAATAGGCAAAGGCAATAAATTTATTCCTTCTTCCCAAACATAAGTTCCATCACCAGTGCATGAGGAAAAGTTATGGCCGCAAGAAAAACGAAAAACAGCGAAAGAAAATAGGGCTGAGAAAAATCAATAAGTCCATAGGCAATACCAAGAGAGGTCAAGGCCAAAGACCAATATAAAGCGCCTGATTTAAAATAGTTCCACCAAGCTCTATAGTTGGCACTCCCATACAAATATTGCATTTGTGATTGAAGTGAGGGCAAACTGTGCCAAAATACAAAATAGGTAGCAAAAGCTAATAATAAGCTGCCTTTCCAAAAAACGAAAGTCAATAATACTAAAAGTAGGCTCTCCCATAGAATAAACAACCGCAAGGGCTTATAGAAAAGAAAACAAAGCAACAATATTGCACCAAATACAATTAGAGTAATTTTCCATATTTGGAATGATATATCGAATTCAACAATTTGTTTGATAATGGCTGAGGAGGGCCCTGCTTGTAAAAAGAAGAGAAGGGAAAAAATAAACCCACCATAACACAAATAAAATATTCTCTTGTTTGAAATTTTATTTAAACGAATTTCCCAATGTTGCTCGCCAAAATGAAAAGCACTAACTATAACAAACAAGGGCAATGCTGTTTGGGGAATCCAATAAAATAAAACACCACCTAACAATACTACTCCTATATATATAATAAAATAGTTTGACGTACTATTTGTTTGCACTATACTAAACTGTTGGATAATTTTAAGATCATTTGCTCCATGCAAAAGACCTATGCCTAAAGTGAATAGCAAACCCAAGATATTTTGACTTCGTTCAGAAAGGAAAAAGCTAAACAAAAGTATCAATAGAGTGTAAAACACTCCCCATTTATAAAATTTAAACCCTGATAACATGCATGTTAGGAATTTTGTTTGATTTTTTTTATTAATTTGTAGTGAATAAGTTTAATTTTTTCTAAATTTACCTAAACAAAAACAAATAATTAGATTTATTATGCAAAACTTATTAAGCTTATTGACTGTTGCTCCTAAGATGGACACAGGCGATTATGTTGGTTTTACCTTCTTTGTGGGAACAATGGCGATGATGGCAGCATCAGCGTTTTTCTTCCTTTCAATGAATTCATTTGACAACAAGTGGAGAACATCTATTTTGGTGTCAGGATTAATTACTTTTATTGCAGCAGTACACTATTACTACATGCGTGATTATTGGGCCACTAACATGGAGTCACCCACATTTTTCCGTTATGTTGACTGGGTACTCACCGTACCTTTAATGTGTGTTGAGTTCTACTTGATTCTTAAAGCTGCTGGAGCAACCAAGTCATTGCTTTGGAAAATGATTTTCTATTCTGTGGTGATGCTTGTTACCGGTTATTTCGGTGAAGTGGTTTACACTACTGGATCTGGCCCGGCTATCTGGGGATTACTTTCTGGAATTGCATATTTTGCGATTGTCTATGAAATTAAGTTTGGTGGTGCTGCTAAATTAGCTGCCGCTGCTGGAGGTGCAGTACAAAATGCTCACAACACCCTTTTCTGGTTTGTATTAGTAGGATGGGCAATCTACCCTATTGGATACATGGCTGGTACTGAAGGATGGTACAGTGGAATTTTTGGTGGTCTCGAAATGGATGTTATTTACAACGTTGGAGATGCCATCAACAAAATTGGATTTGGTTTAGTTGTTTACAACCTTGCTGTTCAGTCCAAATAATTTCCTTGCATGG
>JBMYZB010000065.1:0-9170 GCA_049609945.1 Flavobacteriaceae bacterium | reverse complement strand
TCTGGTTTAGGTGGCTTTATGTGATGAGTATAGAGCGTGTCTTTGTCCTCCAAAAAATAGAAAGCGGCTTGATTAGGGAAGGAATGTGTACCAGAAAAAGTATGTTGCAAGGTAATATCTTTAAACCCTTTTTTAGATAAGGAGCGGTTCATCTGCTCTTGACCCACAAAGGCAAATAAAAAATTATAGGCCTGATTGTCACTCACCAAAAAGAGTTTTTTGATTTGATGAGCCAAAGTCAATTGGTTTTTAGGGTGGGTGCTATCATGTGCCACCACACTTTTTTTGGTGGCAGGGTTTGCCACCACAAAAGGGGTTTCTATTGAAATGGGAATTCCCAACTGTTGTAAAGATTTTATTTTTTCTAAAGTTAGAAGCACCACGGGCAATTTGACGGTGCTGGCGGGATAAAAATAATGCTGATCAGAAAGCCCATAGCGATAGGTTTTAAAGCGTGGTTTTCCTGCTTTATTTCGGTTAATTTGAGTGTATAAAATCTGCAACTCATGGGCGGCTTCATTTTTCATAATATCTCGAAGCCGCGTATCTCCCTTTTGCAACAAAGCAGGCAACGGATTTTGAGCTTGACAAAACACAATGGCTCCAAAACATAAAGTGCCAAAAAACAACCGAAGGTGATTCACAGCTATTGCAATTGAGCAAAATCTTCAATATCATCTGCTGCCGTGAGATCTGGCAAATGTTCTGTAACAGTAAAACTCAGAAATTGTTTAGGGTTCTCTTTCACAAACATACGCACGGCTTCCGGCAATTCTTTTTCTAGTCTTTCTGGGTGGATTGGGCAGGCTTTAATGTAGTGGTCAATGGACGCACCGTCAAAACTAAAAACATTCATACTCACTCCAATTTCGCCATTGGCATCGCGATATTTTTCTACCACCTCTGGAGCCGGTTTTTCAATAATGTTTTCTAGATAACCCGATTCGTCTAGGGCCATCACAGCAAATTTTGAAATGCGTTCATCCGGAAATTGCAAACCCGAACGACTGTAGCTGATCAGCGCGTGAAGGGCTTTTCTAGGCTCTCGTAAGAGCGAAAGTGCATTTACTGAATATAAATTGTCTCCATTGCAAATGGTAAATGTGGTTTTTTTCAATTCAGGAAATTGATCCATGGCCTGCTCTAGAGCATCAGCTGTTCCCAACGGTTTGTATCGCCCCTCAGGCAGATATTGTATTGCAAACTGAACAGACAATTCTTCGGTACCATTATCGGTCAAAAAATCTTTAAAGGCTTCATTTTCGGGACTGGTAATGAGATACACTTTTTTATAGCCGGCCGCTTTTGCATTTTTCAACAAATAATGCAGCAAAGGATGTCCCGTTTTTCCTAGTGGAATTAAACTTTTATGGGCTCGTTTGGCAATACTTTTAGTATTGTCGGACAAGGTTACCGTTTCTAGGGATCGCTTCATTCGGGAAGAAGCCCCTCCGGCTAAAATCAATAAGGATATATTTTCAGTCATGAGTATGATATGTTAATTCTACTTCATAGGCCGCTATGGCTCCAGCACTCAAAAAAGCTTCAATCACTTTAGATTTATTTTGATCTGTTACCATGGCCACCATGCATCCACCACCCCCGGAGCCAATAATTTTAGTGCCTAATGCCCCTGCATTACGAGCGTTTTCCATCATCATTTGCATAGGCTTGGGGGTGTTTTGAATTTGATTTTCTAATATTTGTTGGTGACTGTTCATCCATGCCCCCAATTGCTCAATCTGTCCATCGTTTTGAAGGGCAGTTTTTGCTTTTAAAGTGAGGTCATAATTATATACGGCAGCATACCAATAAGGTAAATAGGCCTCGGGCACGTCCTTTTTGTACCGCTCATAATCTTCCACTTTGGCCAATTGCATATTGAACTGTGGGTGTTTTTGTTGTATGGCCTTAATGGCTCCTTGGCCATAAATGCGCCCCTTTTTGAGAACAGACAAGGTTTGTTTAGCCAAACCAGACTCTGCCACCACAAGGTGACCTAAATTTCCTTTAAGGGAGATACACTCTGTGGTTTTTGTATCGATATATAGTAAACCGCCTTGGGCAATTGTGTATTGATCCATGAGCCCACCGGGTTGGTTAAAAAACAATACTTCTGCCGCATAGGCCAGTTGCCCCACTTTTAAGTCTGAATACTGTTCTGTTGTGTCTTGGGCTTGCATTAAAAAACGAATCCAAGCCACCACCAAAGCCGAAGAACTCGACAGTCCTGCATTTACTGGAATATTCCCCGTTATCGTAATATCATATCCTTGGCTGAAACAAGCCCCCTCGTTTTCCAAAACTTTAATTCCGGATAGAAAATAATCATCATCCAAAACTTTTGTACTGATTTGATTGAGATTAATGGTTCTTTTTTGATCAATATCAAGTAAATTAATTAAGAACTTTTGGCTCTTGTTAGGGGTTGCTTTTAGGTAAATAAACCGATTTATTGTACCGGCAATAACGGGCAGGCTAAGATAGTCTTGGTGATCGCCAAAAAAGCAAATACGGGCGGGGACGCTGCATTCTATCATGGCACTAAAATAAAACGAATTTAAAGAAGATTATATTTATTAAGATACAATTTCTAAAGGCTGTGTGTTTTGCCAATTTCCACGTGTAAAATCAGGGAATTTTTGTGGCATTCCGTCTTGTGCAACAGAGGCTTCACTCAAGGGAGAAACTGCGCTCCACAAGGCTCCCTCATAGACATTTTGATCTAAAGGTAAGCCGTTACGTAAACACTCCACAATTCTATAAAGCATTAAGAAATCCATTCCACCATGACCGCCCATTTTTTTGGCCAATGCCCCTATACGTTTATACAAGGGATGCTCATAGGTTTCAAAAAGAGCATCTAACTGCTCGCCCTGTGCCCAACGGTGATGGTTTTTTGTAACGCCCGGAACACCACCATCAAGTGCCACCCGAGTGGGAAAGCCAGCTAAAATGCCCATGGTGCCTTGCACCATATTGTGACGGGTGTAGGGCCGAGGACTAGTTTCGTCCCATTGCACCATGATTGTTTTTCCTTCCACAGATTTTATGATGGAAGTGTTCAGATCACCTCCTTTAAAGTCTAATTGATTCCATTTGTGGTCTGCCGGATAGTTTGCTTGGGCGTATAGATTTCTTCCTCTCCCAGGGGTAGAAAAAGAGGTGAGTGTAGCAAACTGATCTTCGCCCCTACTGAGGTTCATATATTGGGCAACTGGCCCAAGTCCGTGCGTAGGATATAGGTTCCCATTTCGTTTAGCATAATGGTGGGTGCGCCAAGACCCTGTTCCTCTTTTTTGCTCTTCCATTTGGCCTCTTAACTCGTGAATGTAAGCTGCTTCTGCGTGGAGTAATGCACCTATGAGTCCTTTTCGGCACATGTTTAAATAGATCAATTCTTCGCGTCCATAATTAACATTTTCCATCATCATACAGTGCTTTTTGGTGCGCTCAGAAGTATTCACAATGTCCCACATTTCTGAGAGCTTCACTGCCAAAGGCACCTCCACAAAAGCATGGGCTCCGTGTTCCATGGCAGCGATGGCCATGGGAGCATGGTTGTTCCAATTGGTGGCAATGAACACCGCATCAGGGCGCTCTTTTTTTAGCATTTTTAACCATTGATTCGTATCACCAGAATAAGCCTTAATTTTTCCATGTCGTCGCGCATCAATCTTTTCACAAGCCTTCTGAGAGCGTTCCACCAAGTCTTTATAAATATCGCAGATGGCCACAATTTCGGTGCCTTCTATGGTTGCCAATTGCTTGATGTGTCCACTTCCTCTAGCTCCCACTCCAATGATGGCAATACGTACTTTATCTAATTTTGGCGCTGCAAAATCACCCATATATTGAGCTGTTTTGGGCCTTTCTGTAATTTCTTCATTACCTAGTTTAAGGTTTGCTGCTACATAAAATGAGGCTGCCGACAAAGATGATTTTTTAATAAAATTTCTGCGATTGATAGATGCCATAATGTAAATGATTTAATTCTTAAAAATATAAAATCTATCCCTATTGCTTATGAATATTTGCTACAATACTTAAGTTTTCTTACATTTAGAATAAAAAAAATGGGAGTTGGAGCCTTTTTTTTCGGGAGTTTAGCCCTGTGCTTAGTCATTGCACTATGGATTGAGATTCAAGAACGTCATTTTCGGTAATTTTGGGATATTTTATACGAAATATTTTGGTTTATTTGGCCATTGCCGCTGTGCTCTATGTACTTTATATTGCCTTACGAGGAATGCAAAAAAAGAAATGAAGAGACCTAAAAAAATGCCTCCCAAAACCCTTCTTGTGATTGGTTTAATAAAGAAAATTGTTTTTTTTCTCTTTTTTGGTTTCCCTACAGATTGTCTTTTCCAATGAAAAAAATAGCACTCGCAATTGGATTCACATTGCTATGGCAGACAATAGTCATTTGCCAACAAAAATCTCCCAATGTAGTGCTTGTGTTTGCAGATGATTTGGGCTATGGTGATTTGGCCACCTTTGGTAATCCGGAAATTAAAACCCCTTATCTTGACCAATTAGCTAAAGAAGGTCAAAAATGGACCCATTTTTATGTGGCAGATCCGGTGTGTACCCCTAGTAGAGCTGGCTTATTGACAGGACGTTATCCTATTCGCTCTGGAATGACATCCAAAAAAAGAGGGGTTTTGTTTCCCGATTCTGCTAAAGGCTTGCCTCACTCTGAAATTACCATTGCGGAGTTACTTAAAGATAAGGGCTATAAAACCGCCATGGTTGGCAAATGGCATTTGGGTCATTTACCAAACTATTTGCCCATGCAACAAGGATTTGATTCTTACTATGGCATTCCCTATTCCAATGACATGGAAGTGACTAAAGAAGGGCAGCAAGCTTACATTGAGGGCCGACATAATCCGTTTTTTGAACCCGACTATCGCCATTATCAAGTGCCTTTAATGGAAAATGAAAAAATTATAGAACGCCCTGTTAACCAAACCACCATTACCCAACGCTACACAGATCAAGCAATTGCATTTATCAAGAAAAACAAGGAACAACCTTTTTTCTTGTATGTAGCGCATTCAATGCCACATATTCCTCTTTTTAAACCCAAAGATATGGTTATGGCAGATCATGCCAGTCATTATGCAGCCGTTATACAATCAATAGATACCAGTGTGGGGCGCATCATTGAAAGTTTAAAAGAACTTCAAATTGAAGAGCAGACGCTTTTCATTTTTACTTCGGACAATGGGCCGTGGTTGTCTTATACCACACATGGTGGTTCTGCTGGACCCTTACGTGCGGGAAAGGGAACTACCTTTGAAGGCGGGCAAAGAGTACCCACAGTGTTTTGGAGTCCAGGCCGCGTTATGCCAAAAGTTGTTCGCGATATGGGTGCCACATTAGATCTCTTGCCCACCATTTGTGAATTGGCGGGTGTTCCATTACCAAAAGATCGGGTTTTGGATGGGCAATCTCTTTTAAAAACATTAACATCTGGGGCTAATAGTCCAAGAAAGGAATTCTTTTATTGGGCCTTTGGCGAATTACATGCTTATAGAAAAGGGCCCTGGAAATTACATCTTAAACAAAGAGCCCCTGTTAACTATGGGAAACAGATTGCGTTGGAACATCCCGAACTTTACCACTTGCGGGCAGATATTGGAGAGCGCTACAATGTTGCAGAAAAAAATGAATCCTTAGTGGCCTCGATGCAAAAAGATATAACGAGGCATTTGGAGAGCACTAAAAATGCTCTTCCGGATCAGTTAGAAGCAAGAATTGAATAAATTAGGGGGTGGCGCGCTGTCCTTCAATGTCAAAAGTTCCCATCATATAACCTGTAACCGCATCACCTTCCACTTTAATTTCGAAAAGAATGTCATACCCTTGTGCATAGGTGTCGATTTCTAATTGATCGTTAGCAAAATTGGTTTCGATAATTTCAATAGGAGTATCTTCATTAAAAGAAGCTTTGTAGGCATCATTTTCTTTTGTCACTGTTAGTTCAATAGGAATATCACCATAGCCATCTACATTTAACACGGTAATATTAAAAACTCCAAGGTAAGGATCTACAGGTGCTTTTGCCTGCTTTTGTACCCCACAAGAGGCCACAATAAATAAGGCTATAAGGAAAATTACTTTCTTCATATTTAATAATTTGTTTGTTCTTGTAGGTCGACTATTCTGTAACAATACGATCCCACACGGTAACAGAATTATCCGTTTGATCTGTCCATTGCATACGGTTATCATTGTTGCTGAAGGAAACAGTATATTTTACAACATTGGTGCCTTGTATAAAGGTATAGTTAGTCCCTTCAGACGCCCAGGTATAGATGCTCAAAGAGGGTGTGTCACATGAATTTGTGCTTTCGTTGGGGCCTGTATAAGTAACGGTTACTGTATTCTTATTGGCACTACAGGTAAATTCCATGCATTCATATTCTGGAATTAAATCCACCAAATCTGCCTTGAGCTCTTCCCAAACAATAGTCACTCCATCTGAGCCTTTAATAGAAACTACTTGCCATTCACCCAACAAAGGGTCATCTAGGACCTCCTCTTTTTGACAAGATAAAAAAACGAGGCTTACCATTAAAAAAGCGGAAAGGGTGAAGTATTTTCTCATAATTGTATTAAATAATTTGGTTCTAAAGATAACATTTGTTTTGAATTTTTTTTGTTAAATCAAATGCATCTTTTTTTCCTTTTTTAATATCCATTCTAAATTCTAAGAAAAGAAGTGAAATCGTATCTTTGTTAAAAGGCTTAAAGAGGAATAGTTGGGTATGATAATAAAGGCATTTTTATTTGATCTTGACGGTGTATTTTACGTGGACGATTACTTAATTGAAGGAGGTAATGAAACGCTTTCTTTTTTGAGAAAGAAAGAAATTCCTTTTCGTTTTATTACTAACAACACCACCAAAAGCAGGAAAAAGTTAGCCCATAAATTATTAAACTTAGGTCTAGAAGTGAAGGAAGAAGAAATTGTGAGTGCTAACTATGCTGGCGTACTTTTGTTAGATCAACTTGGATTAACCAACTGTAAGTTAATTTTGGAGGCCGAAGCGCAAGAGGACTACAGCCGTTTTAAGGAGCAAAAACAACCTCCCGAAGCTATTGTGATTGGCGATATTGGCCAGCGATGGGATTATACCTTAATGAATGCCCTGCTACAAGATCTTCTGAAGGGTACTAAACTAATAGCCCTTCACAAAGGACGTTATTTTAAGTCTGAAGGTGGTCTTACCCTTGATGCTGGCGCATTTGTGGCAGGGCTAGAATATGCCTCTGGAAAAAAAGCCACCGTGGTTGGAAAACCCAACGCCCCTTTTTTTGAGTTGGCCTCCGCTGCTTTTACATGTGCACCAAATGAAATTGTGTTAGTGGGTGATGATTTTGTAAATGACATTGAAGGAGGCAAAAAAATGGGCTACAGCACCATCATGGTTCAAACTGGAAAATTTAGACCAGAGCTGGCAAAACAAGCTGACGTACAACCCGATTTTTATCTGCCCTCCATAGCCGATTTGCCCCAGTGGATTGAACAACAAAATAAAAACAATGGAAAAAATTAAATTACAAGCCTTTGCCAATGGAAAAATCCGTTGCTTTGGCACTCATCCAGACACCTTTGAATTGGTAGATGAAAATGGAAATCGAATTTCGCATGGAAATCCTTTTTCGCTTTGCGGTTGTGGCAAATCAAAAACCAAACCCATTTGCGATGGCTCACATAAGGAACAAACATCTTAAAGGTTCTGTTGCAAAATTTAAGCTATGGTATTTCAAAAAGAAATTCTACTGCCGCCCTTTCCAAGAGGGTTTCATCTTATCTCTAGCCACGTGCTAAAAGAACTCCCTAATATGACAGGTGTGGCACAGATTTTTATACAACACACCTCTGCCAGTTTAACCCTAAATGAAAATGCTGACCCCACAGTTCGGACGGATTTTGAAACTTTTTTTAATGCTTTGGTGCCTGAAACGGCTACACATTTTTTACACACCGTTGAGGGGCCTGACGATATGACCTCACACATTAAAAGCAGTTTGCTAGGTGCCAGTGTGAGCTTTCCAATTAAAAGGGGCAAACCCCAATGGGGCATATGGCAAGGCATTTATTTATGTGAACACCGTAATGCTGCTTCTGCCCGAAACCTTGTACTTACTGCTATTGGAGAAGCGGCCGATTAGGGTATTTGCACATTTTCTTCTAACCCTTCCCGGAACCACCAATAGGCTTCTTTAGGGTTTAATTGCTCATCAAAAAGGGTGGGCCAATCATTAATTTTAAAGAAGGGCTTTATCCATGTGTCTCGATCATTAAACCCCCAAAAGGTAATGCCATAGCGTTGGCCTTTTGGAACCGCTTTGTGATAAATAGCAACCAAGTTTTTGTATTTGGCTGCTTGTGCTTGTGCCATTTCCTCAGTGTAGTTTTCATAGGTTTGAACGCCTCCAGCCTGACTGTCGTTGTGCTTATTAAAAATAAGGTCAACTTCTGATAGATGAATTTTGAGTCCCGTTGCGGCTGCTTTTTGTAACGATTGAAAAATCAAACTGTCTGGAATATCCATTCTGTAGTGCATCTGAAAACCAAGGCCATTAATGGGCACATTGTTGCTTTGGAGTTGTTCAACCAAATGTAAAAATCCTTTGAGTTTAAGCGTATCTCGTTCGAGGTTAAAGTCATTTAAAAATAAGGTTGCTTTGGGATCTGCAGCGTGGGCGGCATAAAAGGCTTGGGCAATATAATCGGAGCCAAGGGCTTTGAACCATTCTGTAGATCGCAGCATATTCCCTTGGGTTTCCATAGGTTCATTCACCACATCCCAGCCAGCCACTTTGCCTTTGTATTTGGAAACCACAGTGTTGATATATTCGGTGAGAAAAGAGTTGGCCCAAAGGCTGTCTTTTGCCATGCGGTCTTTTACCCATTGTGGGGTGCCGCTATGCCAAACAAGGGCATGTCCAAACAAACGCATCTCGTTTTGTTCTGCAAAAGCTACCAGAGCATCTGTGGCTTCCCAATCATATTCGTTTTCCTTGGGCAAAAGGCGGAACATCTTCATGTTGTTTTCTGCTGTAATACTATTAAACTCTTTTTGGGTATGCATCAACTTTTTGCTATCGGCTAAGGTACTTTTGAGATTAATGGCCGTTCCTATCGGATAATC
>JBMYZB010000064.1:0-9289 GCA_049609945.1 Flavobacteriaceae bacterium | reverse complement strand
TTTTTTGTTTATTTAAATGATGATTATGGTGTAGTGTTCATAGCGGTAAAACTTTGTTGTTACATTTTTGGTGTTGAAAATTTATATTGTTTGTTAAGAGATTATTTCTAGAAATTGACAAGCTAAATAAATGCTATTTAATGAATTAGATTATATATCAACAATGGTTAATAGATAAAAAAGCGAATAAAAAAGGGCTATATAAACCAGAAAAAGCAGTTTATTTCTGCTCTATTTTTGCAAATAAAAAAAGGAAAAAAAGCAATAAAAAAACCCATCAAATTGCTTCAAATTTAGAATAGAAAAAAAAGAGTTATAATAGCAAAAAGTGTTATCTATAGTTATCAACAAATAACAAGCAACACAATCAACAAAATTTGGGAAAAAATCTTGCCGGGTTTCCTACCTTTGTTTAAAAGATCAAAATGAAAATAAGTATAGGAAACGATCATGCGGGCTTTTTACACAAGGCGGCAGTGTTGCGCTTTTTAGAAGCAAATGGACACCAAATTAACAATTATGGAACCGATACAGATAGTAGCGTAGATTACCCAGATTTTGTGCACCCCGTGGCACAAGATATTGTTAATGGCAGCGCAGAAAAAGGAATTCTTCTTTGTGGTAGCGGAAACGGCGTGTCTATGACAGCCAATAAATACAAAGACATTAGAGCCGCAATTTGCTGGGAAGTTGTATTGGCAGAACTGGCACGCGCCCATAATAATGCTAACGTATTATGTATTCCGGCACGCTTTGTTAATGAGGCGGTTGTTTTAGAGATGATAGACGCCTTTTTGAATACCTCTTTTGAAGGTGGAAGACACCAAAAACGAGTAGCTAAAATGTGTATTTAAAAGCATGCTCTGGCAATTTTACAGTTTTGATGAACTCAGCAGAAAAGATCTTTATGCCTTGTTGAGGCTTCGTGCCGCGGTCTTTGTGGTGGAGCAAGACTGTATTTATCAAGACTTGGACAACAAAGACCAAAATGCGTTTCATCTCTTAGGCAAAACAGTAGAAGGAACCCTTATAGCCTATGCCCGCATTATCCCAACACCTACTGAAGAACCCTACTCTTTTATTGGGCGTGTGGTGGTGCACCCAAAAAAAAGACAACAAAATTGGGGTTTTGTGCTGATGCAAAAAGCCATTGCCTTTTGCTCCGATCAATTTCCCCAAAAGACCATAAAAATTTCAGCCCAAAAACACCTTCAAGATTTTTACAGCTCTTTGGGTTTTGAATTCAAGGGAGAAGATTATTTAGAAGACAACATTCCCCATTGTGCTATGTACTATTCTCCCGGATAAAAAAAGCGGTTTAATAGGAAAAAAACATTTTCTTTAAGTTCTTCAAAAGATAGCAATTGATTGCCATTAAAAATCACAAACAGGCCAACAGCCTGCAAAAGCAGTTGAGGGTGTTGTTTAAAGTAAAGGCGAATGCACTCGCGAAGTAGACGTTTTAATCGATTTCTGTGCACGGCCAGCGGCACCTTTTTTTTAGGAACACTAACACCATAATGCAAGGAAGAAAAAAGATTTTTTTCATACACTAAAGCCACCTTTCCCAAAGCGATACGATCGCCTTTTGAGAAAAGGGCACTGATCACTACTTTGTCTTTTATTCGCTTAATGGCTCTTTAATTTCTTCAGCTACGTATAGGTTGTTTTCCCGATCAATATCGGCCATAAAAAAGGTGGGGTCAATAATGATGGACTGAATCTTTTCTAGTGGCACATCAACTACAAAACGATATTCTGGGTTAGCCCACGTCCAATCTTCCATAAGTGTCCAATCAAGAGCATATGGGTTTTCCTTTTCTCCACGCATCAAGGCCAATGGAATGTAATAAAGCCTTTGTTCTTCTTCTTTGAGGTTTACCAATAGATCAATTGGCATAGGCATTTGGCCAATACGCTCCAATACCACTTCGGTTTGGTTTTCAGTGAGTGCTCTCACATCTTTTATGGCATAGTCAATGGTGTTGGTGGTTTGTGTCCAGTCGGTTAAATACCATTTTAACTGTAGGCCAGAAACACGTTCTGCTACCCGTCTAAAATCGTTGGGCTGAGGGTGTTTAAACTTAAACTCTCGATAATATTCCTGCAAGGTTTTTGCTAATTTGTCTTGCCCAATAATATAGCCTAATTGTGCTAAAAACACGGCACCTTTGGAATAGGCCGTGCGTTCATAGGCAGCATTGTAAGCATATCGATTTGCGTTGGTCATCTGCGGTTGTTCATAGCCAGAACGGGCAAGTGAAAAATAACTCAAATAAGAATTCTCAACAGGAAAATCGTTGGGTTGCTCTAAAACAGCTGCTTCAGCATAGGCACTTATGTAGGACGTGAAACCCTCATCCATCCATTCGTGTTTCATTTCATTAGTGGCCAAAATGTGTTGAAACCAAGAATGAGCCAATTCATGGGCAGTAACGCCCACTAAGCCGTTAAAAGACCGACCCCCAGTAATGAGTGTGAGCATGGCATATTCCATACCACCATCTCCACCCTGAACCACGCTATATTGATCATATGGATAAGGACCAATGGTGGTGTTATAAAATTGCATTAAAGCCGCCGTAACAGGTTGTAATTTTTTCCAGTTTTCAATAATTTCAGGGTCATTTTTATAGAAAAAATGGAGGGTTACCCCGTTGGGACCGGGATAAGTATCGTGGATATAATTGGGGTCTGCTGCCCAAGTAAAATCATGCACATTAGGGGCAATAAAATGCCACTGCAACTGCCCCCGTTTTGCTTTGGTTTTTTTAACCTCTGCATAGCCATGACCCACCTCTTCTTTGTTTTGTAAATAGCCGCTAGCAGCCACGGTATATGTTTTGTCTAAGGTGATGCTCACATCATAATTGCCCCATACTCCGTGGAATTCCCTTCCTAAATAAGGTTCAGCATTCCACCCGTCGTAATCATATTCGGCCATTTTAGGAAACCACTGTGCCATAGAAAGCACCACGCCTTCTCTAGACATTTTTCCCGCCCGGCGAATCATGGAAGGCACCTGACCGTTAAATTCGAGCGAGAGTGTGGTGGTTTGTTGTGGTAAAAGCGGTTTTGCTAGGGGCACTTCCAAAATAGTGCCCGACACTTTAGGATTCAAAAGCTTGCCGTCTTGTTTGAGATTAGAAACCTTCAAATAGCCTTGATTTTGGGGCTGTAAGGTGTCAAAGTTGGCACGAAAACGTCCGTTGCGATCTTTTCCATTTTTAATTCGAATGGCCATTTCACTGTTGGGCTGAAAGGCATTGTAGAAGAGGTGATAATATACACTTTTTAAGGTATCGGGCGAATTATTGCTGTATCTTAAAACCTGAGAACCTTTATATTGAAATGTCTTAACGTCTAAGGAAACGTCCATGGTGTAATCTCCCTTCTGCTGCCAATAGGTTTGGGCAGAAAGAGAAAAAGAAAGGCATAAAATCAGATAATAATAAGTTGTTTTCATATTTATTTTGTTTTGGAGGCAAGTAATAATGCGTTATAAAGGTTGGCCAAATTTCCAGTTTTGGAGAGTGATTGAGGTGTAACTTCGGTTTCTGTCTCAGGGTGAATTACGGATGCAAACAAAGGGATACTCGAATCGAGAATAATTTTTTTAATGGTGGGCGCAGATAATTTGGGAAAAAAGGACCGAAGCACAGCGGCAATTCCTGCCACACTGGGTGCTGCCATGGAGGTGCCATTTAAAAAGGAATGGGTATTATCTGGTGTGGTTGAATAAATGTTTGCCCCAGGCGCAAAAACATCTACACTCACCGCACCATAGTTTGAAAAGGGAGCCACTTGTGAGGTATCATAGGCACTGGTAGTGCCGCCCACGGTAATAAAATTATCTACAAACTCCTTTCCGTCTATATGATCTCTGGGGAAGGAGGGCGATTGATCTGGGTCAATATTTTTACTATCATTTCCAGCAGCATTCACAATCAAAACATCCTTGGAGGCAGCATAGCGAAGGGCCTCATACACCCACTCGGGGTGAGGCGAAAAGTCTTTTCCAAAACTGGTATTTATCACTTGCGCACCATTGTCAACAGCATAGCGAATAGCTAGGGCAACATCTTTGTCATATTCATCACCATCGGGTATTGCACGCACCACCATAAGATCGATATTTTGTGCTACCCCTTGGGGGTGATTAGGATGACTGCAATTAGCACCAATAATGCCGGCCACATGTGTGCCGTGTTGTGCACTGTCTAGATCGGGTCCAATCACTTGTGCATTGCCATAGTTTTTATTGCTAAAATCATTAGGATTGTCACCCACCAGTGTTCGACCCTCAAAAGCGATATTAAAATGATGGTCTAATCGGTTTTGGAGGTAGTCGCTATATTCAGCCACATCGGATTGATCAAAGCCAGCATTTTCCATAAACTCTTTCATCCGTATGGCATCCATTAAAGCGGGACTTTTGGAACTTAGGGCTCGTGCCTGGTCAAGAGTGTAGTCCGTTGTGTTTAAGGAGGCAGAGAGGAGGCTGTCTGAAGCATTTATTCTTTGCAGCATTGCATTTATCTGCGGGAGTTCAGCCAACACTTTAGTCTTTTCTTTCTGTAGAAAGTCAGCATAAATGCGATACGCTTCAGTTTCAGCAGCTGTGGTTTTCATCTGGCGTACATATTCCATGTTTTCTTTATCCGCATTGCCCAAAAAATTCCATCCATTCCGGTCATCCACATAGCCATTTTGGTCGTCATCCAAGCCGTTGTTTTCAATTTCATCTTCATTTGTCCAAATGATTCCTTCCAAACAGGGGTGCTCAATGTCAACGCCAGAGTCAATAATAGCAATAATGACACGTTCCCCTTTTTTATCTTTTATTAATTCATCATAGGCTCTCAACACACTGGTGCCTGGAATGGAATCTTTGTTTAGATCTAGCAAATGCCATTGTCTTTTTTGTTCTTCGGAAAGAGAAATAGCTTTTATCTCGGAATTTATAACAAGGGGATCTCCCACAAAACGAAGGGCACTGCAGTTGGTCAATAGGAGTACAAAGCCTCCCCAAAAAACGAGGTTTTTCATGTGTTTATAATTATTGTTTTTCAATGGTCACATATAACCTTTAATGTTAAAAAATAATCATTCCATTGTGTGTAAATAATTATTTTTATCATGTCGGTTTCATCAGTTCAAAAATAATCTTCAAAAGTAAAACTTTGGTCTAAACGAACCCCCTTTTCGGTATTTTTTAAAGAGATTAACTCGTGACCGGTGTCGTGTTCTAACAAAAGCAAGTAGTTGTTCTCCAATGCTTGCTCCATGAACCATGTCTTTTCCTTTAACGTTAGCAACGGACGCGTGTCATAGCCCATCACATAAGGAATGGGAATATGTCCCACGGTGGGGATTAAATCGGCGGCATAAACAATTTTCTCGTCTTTAAAATCAAAAACAGGCAACATTTGTTTTTCGGTATGGCCATCCATTAGCATTATTTCAAAGGGGAAAGGCGTTTCTTTGAGGTGCTTTTGTTCGTTTACAATAAACTGTAATTGCCCAGTGGCTTCAATGGGTTTGAGGTTTTCGGGCAAGAAAGAGGCTTTTTCACGAGGGTTGGGTGTTGTGGCCCAGGTCCAGTGTTTTTGATGTACCCAATAGTGAGCGTTTTTAAAGGTAGGAACCAAAGCACCCTGTTTGTTTCTCTTGATGGCCCCCCCACAATGATCAAAGTGAAGGTGTGTAAAAAACACATCGGTTATGTCTTCTGGGTGGCTACCCACGTTTTTCAAGGAGTTGAGTAGGTTAAAAGGGCCAAAACGATCATAGTGGCTAAAAAATTTAGTGTCTTGTTTGTTACCCATTCCGCAGTCAATTAAGATTTGGCGGTTTTCGTGCACCACTAACAAACAACGAGAAGCCATTTCAATGCGATTATTGGCATCGGCGGGGTTTGTTTTTTGCCAAAGGGTTTTGGGAACCACTCCAAACATGGCACCACCATCCAATTTAAAATGGCCGGCTTCAATGGGATAGAGTTCCATTTAGTTGAGTTTAATTCGTGTCAAATAAGCATCTGAGGTCATGTATAAATATTCTTCTTTTGGGTCAAAACCACAATTGGCCGTGGCACTGTTGGTGCGTATGGTGCCCAAGTGATTGCCCTGTTCATCAATTACCAAAACGCCTCCCGGTCCGGTGGCAAAAATGACACCTGATGAATGGACTTTAAGTCCGTCGAAAAGACCACGGCGGGATTTAGAAAGTGTATTGCCGTCAAAAAAAACCCTTGTGGTGTGTGGCGTTACGGATAGATCTACAGCTAAAATAATGGAATTTGCCGCATCAGAATTGCCGATATAAAGTGTTTTCTCATCTAAAGATAGACCAATACCGTTGGGCCTTGACAAAGCTTTGGTGACTAGAGACAGCTTTCCGTTGGCAGTAAGTTTATAGACGCCATTGTGAGGCAGTTCTTTGCGTTCATCTTGGTCTTGTTTGTTTAATCCATAGGGAGGATCCGTAAAATAGAGGTCTCCATTTTTGGCAAAGACCAAGTCGTTTGGGCTGTTAAAACGTTTGTTTTCAAACTGATCAACAAGGGTTTTATACTGTGGTTGTGCCGACTCCCATCCAATTAATTTAGCCACCCGTCTATCACCGTGTTGACAGAGCACAAGGTTTCCCTCTGCATCTAGCGCCAAGCCATTGGACCCAGGTTCTTTTAAACGTTTAGCAGTGGGGGCATTTTGAGCGTTTGATTTGGCATAACCAGTAAAGCCGCTAGGGTCTAGAAACACTTTTAGTCCGTCTTTAGGACTCCATAGAAAGACTTTATTTTCTGGCACGTCTGAAAAGAGAAGTCCATTGAGTTTGGGAACCCAAACAGGGCCTTCAGACCATTCAAAGCCAGAGGCAAGCTCTTCAATTTGAGAATCTAGATTAAAAAAGACTTCCATTTCAGCATCTAAGAATTCGACAGCACCTTCCGTTTCTTGTGCCATAAGAGTTGCGGTAAAAAAGCTTAATGTTAAAAAAAGATATGCTTTCATTAGAGTCTAAAGTTTACTGTTCTAAGGTACAAAATAACCGTTGAGGTAATTGTTAAAATTTTAAATTAAGAGGGCGGCTAATTTTTTACTGTAATCAATCAGAGAAATGGCCTCATCTGTTCGGGCTAATTTGATTTTGTCAAAAATCATAATGGCCTCACCATTACTCTCAATATGGTAAATATGATTTTTTTCAAAAAAGCGGATTCTTTCGTCTGTAAAAAAAGAACGGATTTTGGGCTCTTCTTTTCCTGTAATTAAGAATTTATTTGAAAAGTTAGGATACATTTCAAAGTCAATGTCTTTATATCCCGTAAGCGCGATAACCCGATCAAATATCCTTTCAAAAAGCCCCTCTTTTTCCATAGTAAAAACCGGGATCTTATTATTTAACTTCAACACAATTAGTGTGGTATTAAACGTTTCAGCTGAAAAAGCTTCACCTTCGTTAAATGTAACATCAGAAACTTCCCATGAAATGTTGAATTCTTCAAAAACGCCTTTAACGCAATTTGACTTCCGTTCTATGGGCCGAATTTCAAAAAAATGAAATTCTTTTAGGTAGCGAGTGTCCCAATCTACATCTGGCTTAAAGCTGTAATTTTTTTCAATGGCCAGATTTTTTAAACGATTTTGTCTTGGCGATAATTTAGTAGCTGCATTTTTTAGAGAGATTTTTAAAGCCCTATTATAGGTCGAATAGGAAACGTGAGAATGAAGTCCTTCTAAGACCACCATTCCTCCAGAACTCTTTTGGATTTTGAGGAAATCAACTAGGTAATCCATAAAAGTAATTCCGACTAATTTTGTCTCTGATAAATCTATTCTTACATCAGCCCCCTTAGGTATTTTTGTAATGAGTCTAGCGGTTTTGGGGATACTTAAAAAATTGGCAATCCCTTTAATTTTAAATTCAAAACGATCATCCGTGAGCTTGATCAAACGGGATCCTGACCGGTAGGTCAATTTGAAAAACTGAACCAAAGGTAATTTTGCCAATAAAATATGTGTAAGCAAAACGAAGCTTAGTCCACCCACTAAACCGATTAACAAGTTGGTATAAAGCGTAAGGACTAGTGTAAAAATAAAGAAGATTAACTGCTCAGGCCCATGGTCATAGACTTGTTTAAAGACTGCTGGTGAGGCCAGTTTAAATCCAGTAAATACGAGTAAAACGGCGAAAGCACAGAGCGGAACTTGTCGCATTAGGGGTCCTAATACTACAATTAGAATAAGGAGTAAAAGACCTTGATATAGATTAGACCACTTTGTTTTTGCCCCATTATGAATATTCACCGTGCTCCGAATAATAACCGCAATGATAGGTAGGCCACCAATAAACCCTGACACTACGGTACTGATTCCAATTCCGGTTAGGTCTTTATTTAAATCGGTTTTGCGTTTATAAGGATCAATTTTATCAACAGCTTTGGCAATTGCCAAAGTTTCAATACTCGTAATAATTAATAGAGAAAACACAGTAGTCCAAAATTCTATGGTATTAATTTTTGAAAAGTTGGGAAATAAAATAGAATCCAAGAAATTTTCTGGTATATCTAAAAGCAAGCGAGGCCCTACTTCATATGATTTGCCTAAAAAGCCAAGGGTTTGATATTCAAAGAAATTAAACAAGTAAACGAATGGGATAGAAAGCGCAATGACCCAAATAGGAGCAGGAAAAAATTGAAAAAAACGAAAAGCAATTTTAGCGTGAAATAGTAATATAATGACCCCCGCTAAAGAAATTAAAACTACAAATGGATTTGCTTGAGGAAGCAGTATAACGGCATCAATTAGATTTTGAATAATGCTGGCACTCTTAGATTCGGTACCCAAGGCTACGTGTATTTGTTTTGCAAAAATGATAATTCCTATTGCGGCTAAAATTCCAAGGATGACGGAAGAATGAAAAATATCAGCTAAACGGCCTAATTTAAGCAACCCAAATAATGCTTGTAATGCTCCAGAAACAACAACTGCGGCGAGGACATAGTTAAAGGCCTGCCCAGAACCATCGTCCATTAGTGTGATGCCCAAAAGTATAACGGCAATGACACCTTTTGCCGGACCATTGATTGAGACATGCCCTCCTCTAAAAAAAGTAGTAACAATACCACCAACAACAGCAGAAAGGATTCCGGACATTGCAGGAGCTCCCGCTGCCAAAGCAATCCCTAAAGAAAGCGGTAGGGCAATAAGAGAAACACTAACCGCAGCAATTAAATCACTTTGAAAATTTTCAGTTAAACCCTTAAATCCTGTTTTTGGTATTG
>JBMYZB010000063.1:0-9464 GCA_049609945.1 Flavobacteriaceae bacterium | reverse complement strand
CCCTTCAATACTGTGAACTCAAGGATGGTAATGAGACTGGAATACAAAGACCCTTAAACATTATTGAAAAAAATAAAAATGTGCGCGGAAGACGAAAACAAAATGAATTGGCCATGAATGTTGATTTGCATTTTAATACTTTAGAAAAACAACATTTGGTGGTTTTGGAGCAAGAAGAACTGTCGGCCGAGGCGTTTGAATCCCTAGAACTTACCCATACCGTTTTACCTGAAGAACGAATGACTTATGACCCTGCCTTTTGGGCCGATGAACACATCATTGAACCCAATGAAGCCATACGCAATTATAATGTAACACCCTAAAAAAAAATCGGCTCCCTAGGCGAGAGCCGATTCAAACAAAAACAAATAATTGATTTACGTTATTGTATAGAAATTAACTTTCTAGGTTGGGGTTGAGCTTCCTTGTGTTTAGGCAAGGTGATTTGCAACACACCGTTTTCATAACGACCGTCAATCATTGTGGGGTCTACACTTTCAGGAAGTGTAAAACTTCTTTTAAAGGCATTAAAACCAAACTCTTTTCTAGTGTAATTTCCTTTTTCAACAACTTTCTCCTCCTTTTCTTGGGCAGCAATGCTAAGAATACCATCTTCTACTGCAATTTCAAAATCGTCTTTTGTTTTTCCGGGTACAGCCAAAGCCACTTGAAAATCAGTATCATTCTCAATAATATTGACGGGAGGCACTTGGCTAAATGTTGCGTTTTGTGGGGTCCAATCAGTATGAAATAATTCATCCAAAAGAGAGGGAAACCATGGTGTTTGTTTTCTAACTAAATTCATAATTACAATTTTTAATTTAACATGCTTGAACCAGAGCAAAAGCAATACCAAATTCTTAAATTGTCATTTTGTCATTAAAAAAGAAAAACATTGTGTCTTTTTGTCAGTTTTTTAAAGCACCCTGTACTTTATCCGCAGCCTCTTGAAAAGCAATGGCCGAGAGCACATTTAAACCGGAATTGTCAATCAACTCTTTTGCTAAGGCTGCATTGGTTCCTTGCAAACGAACAATGAGGGGTACTTTAATGGCGTCGCCCATATTTTTATAAGCATCCACAATTCCTTGGGCCACACGGTCACAACGTACAATCCCGCCAAAAATATTCACTAAAATAGCCTTGACTTTAGGGTCTTTAAGAATCAATCGGAAAGCGGTTTCTACCCGAGCTGCATCGGCGGTACCCCCCACATCTAAAAAGTTGGCCGGATCTCCACCAGCCTGTTTGATCAAATCCATGGTGGCCATGGCCAAACCGGCGCCGTTCACCATACAGCCCACGTTGCCGTCTAAGTCCACATAATTCAGCCCCACTTCTCGAGCCTCTACTTCCACAGGGTTTTCTTCGCTTAAATCGCGAAGAGCAGCAAAATCCTGGTGTCTAAATAAAGCATTATCATCTAACGTTACTTTAGCATCCACCGCAATAATTTTATCATCAGAGGTTTTTAACACTGGATTGATCTCAAACAATGAGGCATCCGCACCGATATAGGCCTTGTATAAGGCTGAAACAAACTGCACCATGGCCTTAAAAGCAGCACCGGAAAGCCCTAAATTAAAAGCCACTTTACGTGCTTGAAAAGGCTGTAATCCTAATGCTGGATCAATTTCTTCTGTAAAAATCAAATGCGGGGTTTGCTCAGCCACGGTTTCAATATCCATTCCTCCTTCGGTAGAATACATTATCATATTTTTTCCACTCGCCCGATTTAATAAAACGGACATATAAAATTCGCTGGGTTCACTATCCCCAGGATAATAGACATCTTCAGCTATAAGCACTTGATTTACTTTTTTTCCTTCCGTGGGCGTTTGTGGAGTGATGAGTTGCATCCCGATAATGCTATCGGAAAGTTTTTCTACCTCCGCTAAGGACTTTGCCAGTTTAACACCACCGCCTTTACCTCTTCCACCAGCGTGAATTTGGGCTTTAATTACATGCCAGTCCGTGCCGGTTTGTTGGGTTAGGTCTTTAGCTGCTTGCACTGCTTCTGGTGCTGTTTTGGCTACAATGCCTCGCTGCACAACTACGCCATATTGGGCTAAAATCTCTTTCCCTTGATATTCGTGTAAATTCATATTTTGGTTCCAAATGTTTGTACAAAAATAAGCATTCCTATGCGCTTTACCGAAGGATTTCAAAAGGTTAAATGTTATATTTATAACAGTTTGTTGTCATTTTAAACCAATTATAAGCCTGCTTGGGCTCAATTTGTTTTTGTGCTACTTTTGCGGAAAATGTACAATCGTGACCACACAAAATTTACTGGCTATTGCCGAAACCTATGGTGAACCGACCTATGTGTATGATGCTGGAAAAATTGCAGCCCAATATCAACGGTTAACCAACGCCTTTTCAAATGTTTCCAATTTGCGGGTCAATTACGCTTGCAAGGCCTTGTCTAATATTTCGGTATTGCATTTTATGAAACAATTGGGTGCTGGATTAGATACTGTTTCTGTGCAAGAAGTGCAATTAGGACTCCAAGCCGGGTTTGCCGCCGAAGAGATCATATTTACACCCAACGGTGTGTCTTTGGAAGAGATTGAAACGGTGGCCGAGATGGGCGTACAAATCAACATTGATAGTCTTTCTATTTTAGAACAATTTGGCACCAAGCATCCCAAAATACCGGTTTGCATTCGCATCAATCCCCACGTGATGGCAGGGGGCAACAGTAAAATTTCAGTGGGGCATATCGATTCTAAGTTTGGTATTTCCATACACCAAATTCCCCATGTATTGCGTATTGTGGAAAACACTAAAATGCACATTAACGGGATTCATATGCACACGGGGAGTGATATATTAGACATTGATGTGTTTTTGCGGGCTGCTGATATTTTGTTTGACGTAGCCATTCAATTTGAAGACCTCAGTTTTGTAGATTTTGGAAGCGGCTTTAAAGTGCCCTATCGTGAGGGAGATATTGAAACCAACATTGAAGAATTAGGCGAAGGCCTCACCCAGCGCTTTAGATCGTTTTGTGCCACCTATGGCCGCGATTTGGAACTGGCCTTTGAACCCGGCAAATTTTTGGTGAGTCAGGCGGGCTATTTCCTCACCAAAGTAAATGCTGTAAAGCAAACCACCTCCACCGTTTTTGCCCAAGTGAACAGTGGGTTTAATCATTTAATCCGTCCTATGTTTTACGGGTCTCACCACCATATTGTGAACCTGTCCAACCCCAACGGTAAAGAACGGTTCTATACCGTGGTGGGCTATATTTGCGAAACCGACACTTTTGGTAGCAACCGCAAAATCAGTGAAATTGCTGAAGGCGATGTGTTGGCTTTTGAAAATGCCGGAGCCTATTGCTTTACCATGGCCAGCAATTATAATTCCCGTTTTAGACCCGCCGAGGTGCTATGGCATGAAGACCATGCCCATCTGATTCGAAAACGAGAAACCTTTGAGGATTTGACTCAAAATCAAATTTTGGTTACTTTTAAGGAAAAAGTAACTCCCTAAACCCTTTGTCCATGTCTATTATAAATCCCAAAATCCTATGCATGCCTCCTCTACCTATCTTATTTATATCGTCTTTTTCCTACTCTTAACTCCTATGGACTGCAAGCCGCCACTCCAAGAGGGCGAAGAGGTTGTGGTTTGTGACCAAGACCTATTAAGAGAAGCGCGGTTGGCCTGCCAAAAAAACCCTCCTTCAAAAAGGGATACAGTAATCAATTCGTACACAAATCTTCTCTTGTTAAAAAACAGCACCCTGGGTTTTCGGCTGCCGGAAGTACCCAATAAAGAGACCTTGAGAGTACATGAGCGTTCCCCTGAATTTCAGCGTTTTGCATTTGAATTTAAAGCACCTCACTGGTATTTAATAATGCAACCCGAAGAAGATTTTGAAGGGCCATTGTCTGCCAAAGTAATTGTCACTCTAGCCGGAGAAGAAAACCAACCTGAAATTCATTTATATCGTTATGAAATTTCTGTTTTAAATAAACTCCTTTCTTTTTAATGCTCTTTTCTATGAAATCCTTACTCAGTCTGGTTTGCTTTAGCCTCTTCCTTATTTCACAAACAACTTCTAACACCCTGTGTGAAGAAACCCTGCCCGCCCCTTGGAAAGCGTGTGATTATACCGCTGCTAGCCATTCACAAAAAACCCTACAACTTTATAAAAACACCCCAATAGCCCTTCAGGCGAGAAGCAACAAACGCCTTATTGGGGGCGATTATGCCAATTTATATCAACCAGCCAAAAAGGCAACATACAACAAACTTTTGGAACACAAAGAAGGACTTTTTTACCACTATTTACCCGAAAAAGATTTTGTGGGTAAAGACACAGCGATAATCTACTTTGAACAATATCATAATAACATAGCCGGAGGAATACGCCCAGAACAAAATGGGCGCATTACACCACCTATGTTTTTGAAATTATGGAATAAAAAACACTTACTCTAGTTGCTCCAGTTTTTTCAAGGACTCGTGGTATTCACCAATCAGTTCTTGTACAATTTTGGCAGCTGGGGTAATGTGGTCAATTTGAGCGGCCACCTGGCCAATTTCCAATTCACCTTCTTCCCAGTTCCCCTCAAACATCCCTTTTTTGGCTCGGCCTTTACCCAAGGCTTTTTTGAGGTCTTCCACAGTGGCTCCTTGTTCATAGAGTGCCATTAGCTGTTCATAAAAAGGATTTTTAAGCATACGCACTGGCGCCAATTCTTTGAGGGTGAGTTCCGTACTATCCTGCGTAGCTTCCAACACGGCCTGCTTAAAGCGATCATGGGCAGAAGCTTCGGGCGTGGCCACAAATCGTGAACCCACTTGTACACCATCGGCTCCCAAGGCCATTGCCGCTAACATGGCTGGTCCTGAAGCAATTCCTCCTGCTGCCACTAAAGGCACAGTGAGGTGGGGGCGCAATAAAGGAAGTAACACCAAGGTGGTGGTTTCTTCTCGTCCGTTATGTCCCCCCGCTTCAAAACCTTCAGCAACAATAGCATCTACGCCTGCCGCTTGGGCTTTTAAAGCAAATTTTAAGGAACTTACCACATGCATCACCACACATCCTGCAGCTTTTAATTGGGCTGTCCATAGGCTTGGATTGCCCGCAGAGGTAATGACCACGGGTACTTTTCCCTCCAAAATCACGGCCATGAGTTGGTCAATGTCGGGATACATTAGGGGCACATTCACGCCAAAGGGTTTTGTGGTGGCCGCTTTACACTTTTGAATGTGTTTGCGTAACACTTCGGGATACATAGACCCGGCACCCAAGACACCAAGACCCCCGGCATTGCTTACGGCAGAGGCTAAACGCCAACCACTCACCCAAACCATACCGGCCTGAATGAGAGGATAGCGAATACCCAATAATTGGGTGAGTATATGAGAGGGCACGCTTTATAAAAATTGATCTACCAACTGATACGCCTTGATCACTGCTGCTTCACCCTCCTTGCCGGAAGAATGATTGCCGTGTTCCATTCCCAAAACACCTTGATAGCCTCTAGAATGAATGTATTTAAAGACATTTTTATAATTAATTTCTCCGGTGGTGGGCTCTTTTCTTCCGGGATTATCTCCAATTTGAAAATAGCTAATTTCGTCCCAACATTTTTCAATGTTCGGAATTAAATTACCTTCTTGTATCTGTTGATGATAGATGTCGAACAAGATTTTACAAGCGGGAGAATCTACTGCTTTACACACCTCATAAGCCTGTGGACTTTCGGAAAGAAATAACCCAGGGTGATCTCTAAAATTTAAAGGTTCCAACACCATAACCAAATCGTGTGGTTCTAAAATGGCGGCGGCTTGTTTAAGGCTTTCTACCACATGAGCAGTTTGATAGGCCATATTTTGGCGTAGATCTACAAAACCTGGCACCACAGTCATCCACTTAGCGTTGACTCTTTTGGCTACCTCCACCGCTTTTTTTATATAATCTAAAAACTCGGCGCGCAAGTCGGCATCACCACTGGCTAAATTGGGCTTACGCCAATAAATTTGGTGCGCCACGAATACTCCCATCGTAAGACCACGCTTAGCCATGGTTTGAGCCATCTTTTCTTGTAAGACCACAGGGCGTTCTCGCATGCCATTGTCTTCAAAAGCCGTAAACCCTTGATCGGCCATAAAATTGAGCTGGTCAATAGGATCGTCTCCGGCGTTGTGTTTAAACATGCCCAAATGGGGCGCATAGTGGAGGTTGTATTTGTAGACCGCATCCCCTTGTGAGGCTCCCCAAAGCGACCCTGTGGAGGCAATGCCTAAGCCTGCAGCGGCAAAAGTTTTGGCAAACGTTCTTCTTTCCATGTTATACATATTTAGTTTTACCCGGCATGGGGATATCATAGTTTCCATTAGCGTCGGGCATCACGGGTGGTGTACTGTTCCAATCCATGCTTTCTGGCGCAAGTTGCAAGTCAGAATTTAAGGCCTGCTCAAAAGTAATGACAGAACCAGAATAGGTTGCCATACGACCTAAAATGGCGGTGAGGGTAGCTTTGGCTCCATTTTCGGCATCGGCAATAACGCCACCGTTTCGGATGGACGCAAACAATTTATCATGTTCTACTTGATAAGGATTAGGGTCTCTTCTACCATTGTATTGAAACACTACATTCCCATCAAGGTCCTTAATTTTTCCAGCTCCAATTTCTACACTACCGTTGGTGCCCTGAAAACTTTCATCCACACGACGCATACAATTTGGAATATGACGGCATTGGCTGGCAATTACGGCTCCGCTGGCATACGTAAATTCCACAAAGTGATGGTCATATATTTCACCGTGGTCTTTACCATTGCGCACTTGACGGCCGCCCATTCCTTGTGCTGAAATAGGATAATCGCCCACAAACCAGTTGCCTACGTCAATGTTGTGGATGTGTTGTTCTAAAATATGGTCACCACATAACCAATTAAAATAATACCAATTACGCATTTGATATTCTAATTCGGTTTGTCCGGCTTGGCGTTCACGAACCCAAACCCCGTCGCTATTCCAATAAACCTGTCCACCAGTAATTTTTCCGATGGCTCCTTCGTGCACTTTAGCCAATAAATCCAAATAGCGTTTTTGATAATGACGTTGCAAGCCTACCACCACATTGAGTTTCTTTTGTTTGGCCACACGTGCCATTTCCAACACCTTGCGCACACCCACCGGGTCTGTGGCTACTGGTTTTTCCATAAATACGTGTTTGTCGTTATTGATGGCATATTCAAAATGATAGGGTCTAAATCCAGGAGGAGTGGTCAAAATAACCACATCGGCCATATCAATGGCTTTTTTGTAAGCATCAAAGCCAACAAAGCGATGCTTTTCTTTAACATCAATTTTTTTCTCTCCGTCAAAGTGCTTTTGGATGCTGGTTAAGCTTTTCTCAAGACGATCGCCAAAAGCATCAGCCATGGCAACCAATTCCACATTTTCATCAGCAGTTAGGGCTTGTACAGCAGCTCCGGAACCGCGACCACCACAACCCACCAAAGCGAGTTTTAATTTCTTTTCGTTGTGCAAATGACCCATGCCGGAAACGCCCAATGGGGTGGCCATCAAACCTCCGGTAACGAGGGCAGATGTTTTTACAAAAGAGCGTCTAGATTGCCCTACGTTCTGCTTGTTGTTTTTGTTTTTCATGATTGTTTATTTAGATGATTCGTAACTCCAGTATTGTTTTTGTTTTTCTAAGGTAGGTGTCTTTTTTGGACGTACTACACGAAAGCCCACAAAATCGGCATCGGTATGCCACCAAAGACTTTTAGGGATTTGGGGGTCTTGTTGTTTCCACTTTTTTGAAGAGGGTCGGCGAGCGGCAGAACGCAGGCGGTTCGGGGGATCAATCCAAGAACCTCCTCGCACTGTGCGTGGGTAGGTTTTGGTGGGCACTTCATAAGGGTTGGAGGTGGCTTGTCCAGCACGAGTTCGGTAAGTGGTAGGGTGGTATTGATCTAAGGTCCATTCGGCCACATTGCCGTGCATATCATAAAGCCCCCATGGGTTTGGTTTTTTTTGTCCTACGGGTTGGTATTTTTCATTGCTGTTGCTTTCTAGCCAAGCATATTCTTCAATAGAAGTGTCATCATCCGCAAAAGAATAGGCGGTGCTGGTGCCTGCTCTACAAGCATATTCCCACTCGGCTTCGGTGGGCAATCGATAAAAATGACCCGTCATGGCCGAAAGCCATTCGCAAAACTTTACGGCTGCCAATTGGGTCATGCAAATGGCGGGATAGCCTTCAGTGCCCATCCCAAAACTCATATCGGTATAGGGTTGCGTGGCGCGAGATACTCCATCCACATCTATGTTTACCTCAGAGTCTTGCACATTTAAAATTTGATTTCCATCCAATTCACGACTTACAAATAGGTTATATAAATCCCATGTAATTTCATATTGCCCCATCCAAAAATCATCCACTGTCACTTGGTGTTGGGGGCCTTCGTCGCCAAAATGGCCTGCTTCACTTTTTGGACTACCCATGGTAAACGTGCCCCCAGGTATTAACACCATTGGAAGCTTAAAGTCGTTTCCCTGAATTTGCTCAATGTAGGTTTCTTGACCTAAAACCTCATGGCAAGTAGTGATACTAAGTAAAATAAACGTTGCTATTTTAAAAAATGGTCTCAAGTGATATTGTTATTGTTAAATATTCTAATTTTTTACTGAAATCAAAATATTTTAATATTAAGAATATTAGGTGATCTTATGAAATTTTTAAATACATTTTTGTATATTGATGTATACAACATTGACGGTTTTATGTATGTAATGAAATTTATTTTATTCCATTACCTTAATGTTAGATCATTAATATCACTAACATAATTCTTACTAATCACATGATAATTTCTCGAATTCAGAAAAATTATATTTTTTTGGATCTTTGATATTTTTTCAAGATTAATAGCAACAGACTTGTTAATGCGAACAAATTTTGAACTAGGTAAACCTAAAAGAAATGTCTTTAGATTTTTTCGTACCAAATACGATTTAGATTCCAATTGAATTTTTACATAATCTTTTTTTCCTTCAATAGAAACAATTTCGTTAATTATAATTTTATGATCCGCTCGATCTGAACGGATAAATATATGTTCTTGAGTTTTTTCTGAGGAGAGTTTATTTTCTTTTTTAAGCTCTGAATTATTTCGTCTCCTAAGGAAATAAATTAGAGCTGAAGCTAACACAAAAGAAATAATCAAAAGTACCACTGTAGATAAATTCAATTGACTTTTATAGTTTAGCAATAAGGACTCAAAATTAAGTTTTTCACCGCTTATATTGTAAAATTTAAAATCAGTGTTTCGAAAAAATGAATTTTCGGTTTCTGTATTTTTCAAAGTAACCAGCAATTGTAATTCAAAAAGTTTGTTATATGACCACTGATTAGATATATCCATTGTTGTTGTTTTATTTTTTAAAATAATGGGACTTAAAACTCCCCCAGGGCCATCTTTATCTA
>JBMYZB010000062.1:0-9585 GCA_049609945.1 Flavobacteriaceae bacterium | reverse complement strand
TCTAAAGAAAACTGCTGCTGCGAGTTCAGCAACATTTGTTGCCCCAACCATTTTATCTTCAAGAGTTTTTGGTGCTAATGATCGTATTAACGCTGCTGTTTTAGGTGTAAACGGAAGAGGGAAAAACCACATAAGTAGCCTTATGAACCAAGAAAATGTGCAAGTCACAACGCTTTGTGATCCAGACCTCAAGGTGTTGGCCAAACGAAAACAAGAGTTCAGTAAAAAATACAACAAAAGCGTGGCTCTTGTACAAGACCTCAGAAATGTGATGGATAACAAAGACATTGATGTGGTTAGTATAGCCTCTCCCAACCATTGGCATGCATTATCTGTTATTTGGGCTTGCCAAGCTGGTAAGGATGTATATGTTGAAAAACCTGGCTCACACAACCTTTGGGAAGGAAGAAAAATGGTGGAAGCCGCTCAAAAATATGACCGTATTGTTCAACATGGGGTTCAATTACGTAGTTCTCCAGCCATTAACGAAGCTATAAAATTGTTACGTGAAGGGTATATTGGGAAAGTTTACATGGCCAGAGGCTTAGTTTTTCGTTGGCGGGCAGATATCGGCGACAAAGGTTTTTCTGCTGTTCCCGAAGGGTTAGATTACGACTTATGGACAGGACCCGCTCCTAAAAGACCGTTTACCAAAAACCTGGTTCATTATAATTGGCATTGGCACTGGGATTATGGAAATGGAGATGTTGGCAATCAAGGTATTCATGAAACCGACCTTTGTATGTGGGGTTTAGATGTAGGATTACCGACAAAAATTACTTCAATGGGAGGTAAATTCTTATGGGATGATTGCAAAGAAGTTCCTGAAGTTCTAACCTCTGTGTATCACTATCCTGAAGAGAAGAAAATTATACAATTTGAAGTGCGACCATGGTGCACCAACACCGAAGATGGAGCAACCGTAGGTAACATCTTTTATGGTGATAAAGGAATCTTGGTAGTAGAGGGTTATAGCAAATATAAAACCTATTTAGGCAAAGACAGAACCCCAGGAAAAACGGGGGATGATGGTCAAATGGAAGCCTCTGGAATGGATCGGGGTAGCGGAGGAACCGATGGCCATTTTCAGAACTTCATTAAGGCAGTTAGAAACCATGATGCTAGTCTGCTAAATGGCCCTATTGAAACTGGACATTTGTCATCAGGTTTAGCTCATTTAGGTAATATCGCCTATCGCACCGGAAAGGTATTGACCTTCAACCCAGAGGCAGAAAAATTTGTTAATGACCCAGAGGCAGATAAAATGCTTTCTCGAAATTACCGAGAAGGTTATGAAATACCTGAAATTGTATAAAATTTAACTGAAAGTAGCTAATCCAAAAGCTGATCAAAAATAACTTTTGGGTTTTTTATTTAAATTTTAATCATTAAACTTTCCATCAAAAGAAAAGTATTAGTGTTTTTTTTTATATTTGTTACATTACTAAATAATTAAAAATGAAAAAAATCACATCTTACCTTTCTACTGCTCTTGTGCTTTTCTTTTTCAGTGTTTCAGTCTTTGGGCAAAACGCCAAAAATCCTTGGGCTATTTCTGTTGGTGCTAATTTGATTAACCTTCAAGGAGACAACGTTGAAAGTGGGATAAATTTCGGTTTACCCTCGCTAAGTCTATCGCGTTATTTAACTTCTGGATTATCTGTGGGAGTTGCATATGGCTTAGGAAAGGCTCAAGCACAAAACAATGTAGATCTACAATATTCTTATTTAGACGGATTTTTTAGATTCAACCTCTCAGAAGAAAATACGATCCCTTATTTATTTGCCGGTTATGGGCTGAGCCGATTTGGTGATGGTACTGATAAGGAGGGCCAGTTCCCCTCTGGAGAATCTGGAAGAACAATTTTTGGCGGTATTGGTGTTAATATACCTTTAAGCGAACAGATCAACGCAAATATTAGTACATCTTATAGAGGAACTAGTGAAACTAGTGATTCCTTCAACCATCTTCAGCACATCATTGGTTTAAGCTACAATTTTGGAGCTGGAGACACTGACAAAGATGGTGTGCCCGATCAGAAAGACCTATGTCCAGACATTCCTGGAATCAAAGAATTTGAAGGCTGTCCAGATACCGACGGAGATGGTATACCTGACAGTAAAGATAATTGCCCAGAAGAAGCTGGAACAGAGGCATTGCAAGGTTGCCCGGATTCCGATGGTGATGGTATTGCTGATGCAGATGATGCATGTCCCGATAAGCCTGGAACAGCAGACATGAATGGTTGTCCTGATTCTGATAGTGACGGTGTGGCTGACAATGAAGATCGCTGCCCCGATGTGGCTGGTGATCCTGCAAACGGAGGCTGCCCTTGGGGTGATGCTGACAACGATGGTGTTGCAGACAATGTGGATAACTGCCCTAATGAGGCTGGATCTACTTCGAATAATGGATGCCCTGAAAAAATGATACCCACAGCTTTGGTTGATTTTATCAATAGCGAAAAAGCAAAAATCTTATTTAGTGCAAGTAATTCTAACATAAAAAACCTTTACACTGAAAATTTAGGTGAATTGGTGAGTTTACTCGTTCAATATTCAGAAGTTAGTATTACTATTGAAGGACACGCTTCAAGCGATGGTAGTGAAAGCTACAACCAAGCGTTATCTGAACGACGTGCCAATGCTGTTAAAGCCTATTTGGTTGGTAAAGGAATAGATGCTTCCAGACTCCAAACGGTGGGTTATGGTGAAAGCAGACCCGTTGACAGTAATGATACAGTAAACGGTAGAAAGAATAACAGACGTGCTCAAATTGAGAGAAGAGCTGAAATAAGAGTAAATTAAATTCTTCTAACAACCCTATAAAAAACCCTTACAATTTGTAAGGGTTTTTTTTATTAATACAAGAAAATAAACCTGATTTTTAGATAATGGTTTACACATCGCAAATTGTGATTGCTTTAGATAAAGAATCTAACCCTTTATTGTTGCGGTTTGAAGGAATAAATTCTTGTGCCACCACACCCGTAAAGCCTGAATCTACAATGGCTCGCATGATAGCAGGATAATATAACTCTTGATCTTCTTCTATTTCATTACGCCCAGGAACACCTGCCGTATGATAATGACCAAAATATTGATGGGATTCTTGAATGGTTCTAATCACATCTCCCTCATTAATTTGCATATGATAAATATCATAGAGCAACTTGAAATTATCTGAGTCTAAAGCCTTACACAATTCAATGCCCCAATACGATTTGTCGCACATATAATCTTTATGATCAATTTTTGAATTAAGTAGTTCCATGTGGAGAATAACTCCCTTTTTTTCAGCACGACCCAAAATTCTTTTTAACCCTTTAATACAGTTTTTTAGTCCCACTTCATCATCCATACCTCTTCTATTACCGCTAAAACAAATAAGGTTTTTAAACCCTGCCTTTGCTACCAAATCAATGTGTTCTTCATAGCGTTTCACTAAGGTATCATGAAATTTTGGGTCGTTAAAACCATCCACCAAATTGAGTTCTGCACCATTACACATAGTGCTTTCTAGACCATTGCTTTTTAAAATATCCCAGC
This sequence comes from Flavobacteriaceae bacterium, assembly GCA_049609945.1. GTDB lineage: Bacteria > Bacteroidota > Bacteroidia > Flavobacteriales > Flavobacteriaceae > JADHMP01. The sequence goes on along the minus strand of JBMYZB010000062.1, from coordinate 6,036 downwards.
CATTGGGGCCAATAAGATCAATTCCCATTAAACCCATAGCTTTCACTTTTGGTGCAAATTCTTCTAATGGTATGTTCCCAAAACACCATTTACATACCGAGTGATTAATATTTCCTTTTAAATTAAATTCCATATTCAAATTCTTTTTTGAGGACGCATACGATGTTTTTCCTAAGGCCAAAGAAGCCGCACCAACAGCCATAGACTTAAGTGCAGTTCTTCGATTCCAATTTTGATTTTTTTCCATAAGTGATCTATTAAATTAATTATCTAACCGCACTTTTCATAACTATACGATGAAGCATTCGATTGGAAAGGCGTTTTATATATACACCCCATTTTTCTTTTTTTCCATAATATGTCTCAGTCTTTTTTTGGGCAATGGCCTGTCTCATATTTTTACAAAATGAAGTGCAATTCAAGCCATTTTCGGTGCCTGGGTCATTGGTTCCAAGAGGAGCACCACTTTCTGTGAGGGCATTAATGGTAACATTGGTTTGAACAAAGCCAGGACAAATCATCGTTACATTAATATTATCTTTTTCATGTTCCATTCTCAAAGCATCAAAAAAGCCGTGCAATGCATGTTTAGCACCACAATAGCCTGCTCTATAAGGGGAAGCATATTTACCCATTACACTACTTACCACAGCAAAATGTCCTTTTTGTTGTGCCACAAAATAGGGTAATAAAGCATGAGAGAGGGCCACACTGCCTAAGTAGTCAACTTCAATAAGAGTTTTAAATACCGAAAAATTGGTGCCTAAAATTTTTGAACGCTGACTGACTCCGCCGTTATTAATTAACAAATCAATCTTTCCGAAAAAAGAGAGGGCTTGCTCTACATAAGTGGCTGCATTATCAAAATCCTTAAGATCAAATGGAAGTAGTGCAATTGGGGTTTGAGGATTACAACTTTTCTTGACCTCTTCCAATTGTTTCACTCTGCGTGCCGATAAAACTAGTGCTCTATCTTTTTCGTGGGCATATTGTCTGGCTAATTCTGCTCCTATGCCTGATGAAGCCCCTGTAATCCAGATAACATTTCTCATAATTAACCTTTTTCTTGCTGCCATTTTTTTTCCCATTCCCAAGCACTAAGGAGGGCCTCTTCTAAACTAAATTGAGCCTTCCAGCCCAACATTTCCTTAGCCTTAGAAGGGTCGGCATAAGCTTGCATAATATCACCCGGACGCCGGTTTGTGATTTGGTGATTCACTTTTTGGTCTGTAACTTTTTCAAAAGCTGTTATTAATTCTAAGACAGAATAACCTGTTCCGGTTCCTAAATTAAAAATTTCACAGTTGGCTTTATTTTTACCAGACCAGATGAATTCTAAGCTATTTATGTGTGCTTGAGCTAAATCCATCACATGGATGTAATCCCGAATGCAACTGCCGTCTGGGGTAGGATAATCGGCTCCAAACACTTGAAGTTGTTCTCGTTTCCCGATGGCCGTTTGAGTGAGAAAAGGTACCAAATTAGCCGGAACTCCTTGTGGAATTTCTCCAATAAGTGCCGAGGGGTGGGCTCCAATGGGGTTAAAATAGCGCAAGAGGATGGTGTTGAAATTTTTATTTGCAGAGCATACGTCTTGAATTATCTGTTCTGCCATTTGTTTGGTTGCTCCATAGGGTGAGATGGCTGGTTTCAGTGGAGCTGTTTCTTCAATAGGTACATGAACTGGTTCACCATAAACAGTACATGAAGAACTGAATATAAGTGGGATTTGAAGAGACACTAATTGATCCAACAAATAAATCAAACTATGAAGATTGTTTTCGTAATATTTAAGGGGTGCTGCAACGCTTTCACCAACGGCTTTAAGAGCTGCAAAGTGAATTACTCCATCAGCATTATGATGTTTCGAAAACAAGGCATCTACGTCATTTTTCTGTTTTAAATCAAGTTCTTCAAAATCAGGAGATAGTTTTGTGATGGTTTCAATACGTTTGAGTACAGATGCACTGCTATTGGATAGATTATCTACAATAACAACGTGGTGGCCGAGTTCTAATAATAAAATGGCAACATGGGATCCAATATATCCTAATCCACCAGTAACAACAACTTTCATTTTTTTTGGGCTTAAAGCGACCATCCTTCACGGTAATTTCTACCCACAAACTGATTGGCCTGATCCAGATTAGTTATTTTCATTTGCTCTCCATCCCACAATAATTTTTTTCTTCCATAGTAGGAAATGTTTCTTCCTTTTCCTTCTCGGAGCAAATAACTTCTGATAGCAATATTTCCCATCAAAACGGTTTCTGTTAAAGGTACAGAATAATCAAATGAAGACGTTAAGGCTAGGTGCTCTTTAGAATTAAATCCAGCTTTACATGCTGCAATCCATTGGTGCTGATGGCCAAATTCTGGGAACTCATTTGGTGTGTCAACATGGCCATCAACAACAGGCTCTCCTTGCTTATAAAGCTTAGGATTAGAACCGTAAACCCCCGAAGTAATCACACCTTTTTCGCCAACCATGATGATACCATTAGCTTCAATTTCAACATTGGTTGGAAGTCCGTCGGGATGACTGGGCTTTATCCCCCCATCAGTCCATACCATCTTTATGCGTTTGTTGTTTTTGGAGGTGGGATCAAAATGTAAGGTTACTGAAGATGAGGGTGGACATCCTTCAGGAAAATAGTTTGCTGTCCACATTTTTTCATAAATGGTACCTACACTGCACTCCACATCGGTTGGATAATGAAGTCCAAGGGCTTTGAAAGGAATGTCAATTATATGGCAGCCCATATCTCCTAATGCACCAGTTCCATAATCCCACCAACCTCTCCAGTTGAAAGGGTGCATGTTGGGTATATAATCTGTTTGAGGAGCTGGGCCCAACCATAAATCCCAATGAAGAGCATCGGGTTTAAGCGCTCTATTGGCTGCTGGTTTTTGTCCTCCTTGTGGCCAAACAGGTCTGTCGGTCCACACATATACTTCAGAAATGGGTCCAATTTCTTGGTCGTTTACCCATTTTTGAACTGATAATTGATCGGGGTTAGAAGCCCCTTGGTTACCCATTTGTGTTACGCGTTGTTCTTTACGTGCTAAATTTTGAAGCCATCGAGCCTCATTTATATTGTGGGTTAAGGGTTTTTGAACATAAACATGCATTCCATTCTGCATGGCATGTGAGGCAATAACACCATGTGTATGATCTGGCGTGGAGATAGTAACTGCATCCAGATCCTTTTCTCTATCTAATAATATTCTGTAATCCGTATAAAATTTGGCTTCAGAAAAGCGCTTTATGCTGCGTAACACCCCATGATCTCCTTTGGTGTCTACATCACAAAGGGCAGAAACACGTGCTTGGCCTTTTCCCCATGCATTTTCTAGATCACTGCGTCCTTTACCACCAACCCCAATGCCTGCTATGTTGAGTTGATCACTTGGAGCTATATGGCCAACGCCACCTAAAACGTGGCGGGGTATAATAAATATACTACTGGCAACAGCCCCTTTTTTTAAAAATTTTCGTCTTTGCATAACATGAGGGTTTAGGTTTTGCGAATCACGTTGGGATTGATTGAAATTGAAAAATACAAAAATTTCTTTTTTAAAAAAGAATCCTAGGGCACTAAAAATTGTTTTTTCCAGCCTTGCTTTTGGAGTGTGAAAAGAGCTCTATGATGCATAGGCCTATCAAGTTGAAGTAATTCAATGCTAGTTGTCTGAAAGACCAATCGCATAAAATAATTTTTATCTGACTCATATTGAGGTGCTTCTTCCTTATTTAAAGGGGTTCCGGGGGGTAAAACTGCTGTATAATCTTTTCGACTACTTTCTGGTTGAGCCAAAAATAGGGTCTGGGGCATATCTTTTTTATATAGAGTTGCGTCTACAATGAGTTGTAATCTCTTTTTAGGGTGATAAAAGAATAGTTGTGCCTTTTTTTGATGTTGTAAATCAATTACTTTACCACTACGTAAGTCAGTATAAATGGTGAACTGAAAGGTTTGAGGATCAAAATTACGCAAGACCACCATACGTGTTTTTGCTAAGTTTTCAGAGCAAACTGTTGCCAACGTAAAAAAACGAAATGGATGCCTTTTATCCAGTTTTGCTCGTATCCATTGCTGTTTAGCTAATTCAAAAAGAGTTTCTAAGGTCATGGTTGAATAAGATTTTGCTCTTGCCATTTGGAAACTCTCAGTTTTGCGTTCTGTTGTATATCCGCCCAAAATAAATTGATATCTGCAAAATGATAATTTTTAATAAAGGAGAGCCAAAAACGCTTTGGGATTTTTGGTACTGTAGCCCACAGCATTCCATCCACGCGCTCAATGGCCACACTTTTAGGGTATATTTTTAAATCGCCATTTAATATTCCTAAATGCTTTTCTGCCCCAACACTATTTGTTTCATCCCAAGTGATAGGGTTAATGGTTATTCCTCCTTTGTACCAAGATGTGTATGTTTTAGGCAAGTGTCCTTTTTTGTAGGTGTTCCAAGTAACATAGCCCCCCACTTCTTCTGGTGCATACATGGGAGATAAGGTATTAAAATCATTGGGAAGCAATTTTATCCCAATCAAATAAGCTGCAACAAGTTGCTTTTGTAGAGGTTTTCCATCAAAAAATTCTTTGAGAATTTCTTTTAAATGGTGACTCCCTTGGCTGTGCCCTGCCAAAATGATAGGCTTACCCAGATTGTAGTGCTTTAGATAATAGCGAAATGCACGACGTACATCTTCATAAGCCAAACGAAATGCCTTTTTTCCCTCCTTCTGAAAGGGATCTAGATAGGCTCTATAATGTGCTTGTCTATAGTATGGGACATATAAATTGGCTGCATCAATCCACGCAGAGGCTTGAAATTTAACGGGAGTATTTAGCACTTCTTGGCGTACTTCCTTTTGATCAATTGCCGCATTCCATTGGGTGTTTTTTCTCTCTGTTAATAAGGTAGGGTAAATATAAAATACGTCCGCTAATTTAGGTTCATGGTTATTAGTGAAAAATTTAATTTGCTCGGGGTATACTTCCGGCAACACTGCCCATGCCTCTGCTGTGTCATACTTTGGTGGATTGGGAATATTTTGAGAATCATAAGAAACCACCTTATAATTCCCCTTACAACTCATCACAAAAAATGATATGAGTACTATCCTTTTTTTCATGCAAAATTTTAGACAAAGATAGGGCTTTGTAAAATTTTTATACATTAGTATCTCTTTGTCCTTTTAAATTTGTTGGGAATCTACTAATTTTAGAAAAAAATTAAACAATCGTTATGCGCATATTTACAGCCCTTATTATTTTCAGTTCGATATTCTTTTTTGCTTGTCAGCAAACCAAAAAAGAAAAAGAAGTTAAGGTAGAAGTCAAAATGGATACTACAGAAACTGGCGCTAAGGCCACCGTAACTATTACTACCGATGAAAACGGGAGGGTTTCTGAGGAAATTCAAGTCTTTGAAGGCACCCAAGAAGAAGTTTCTGAAAAAGTGAAAACAGTAACGTATAAATACGACAGCAATACTTCCCCCAATCTTCAAAAAGTGAAGAAAATTAAACTTAGTTTGGATCCCAAAAGTAAGAGCAATACTCAAGGTAATGTAACCCTTACCGAATCGGATGGGATGGTTTTCTTAGAGGCTCATATCAACGGACTCACGCCAGGTATGCACGCCATTCATCTTCACGAAAAAGCAGATTGCTCTTCCGATGATGGCAAATCAACCCAAGGGCATTGGAACCCCACCTTTGAAAACCATGGGGCTTGGGGGTCAAAAACCGGATTTCACCGTGGTGATATAGGTAATTTTGAAGCCGATGCGTCGGGGCATGGAATGGTAAGCTTTAAAACCGATTTATGGTGCATCGGCTGTGCAGATGAAACAAAAAATATAATGGGCAAAGCAATCATTGTGCACCAAGGAGAAGATGATTTATCCTCTCAACCCTCGGGTGCTGCCGGTGCTCGTATCAGCTGTGCTGCTTTGATTCCTTGAGTATTATTCTTCAAAATCCCATCGGCGCCTTTTGTCTAATTGGCGTTGGGCTTCTAGTTCTTC
>JBMYZB010000061.1:0-9952 GCA_049609945.1 Flavobacteriaceae bacterium | reverse complement strand
ATTGAGTTCGGGTGGGGGGTGTGATTGTTTGATTTAAATTCATAATCGTGTTCATCTGTATTTGGACCAAAGCGAATTTCTTTCACTACCACTTTTGTAGTTTTGGCCTTCAATACTTTTTCCCTTTTTTTCTGTTCGTATAAAAACTTTTTATATTCTAAAATTTTGCAAACAGGGGGTGCTGCTTTGGGGGAAATTTCCACCAAATCTAACCCTAAATCATCTGCAATAGCCAGTGCTTTGGAAAGCGAATAAACACCCACCTCAACATTATCTCCAACCAAACGCACTTCATGTGCGGTAATTTTCTCATTAATTTTATGGGGATCTTGTTTGATCACCCTTCCGGGTCGGTTCGTTCTTCTTCTGCGTATTGCTATGACTTCTTTTTTTTAAATTATCCTTTAAAGGTTTGTAAGCTTTCGCTTATTTCTTTTTTTAATTCTTTCACCAATTCTTCCCTATTAAATTCACCAAGGTCTCCTACTTGGTGTTTACGTAGCGAAAGGGTTTTATTCGCTTCTTCTTTTTCTCCTAAAATGATCATGTATGGAATTTTATTCATTTCAGCTTCTCTGATCTTTTTTCCAATAGTCTCATTACGATCGTCTAGGAGGGCGCGAATTTCGTGATTTTCCAAGAAATTTAAAACTTTTAAGGCGTAATTTTTATATTTTTCACTGACGCACAGCAAACTAACTTGTTTAGGCATGAGCCACAGCGGGAAATTCCCTCCGGTGTGTTCTAGCAAAATAGCTACAAAGCGTTCCATACTGCCAAAGGGAGCCCGATGAATCATTACGGGTCGGTGGAGATCATTGTCACTTCCCTTATACGTTAAATCAAAGCGTTCAGGCAAATTATAATCTACTTGAATGGTTCCCAACTGCCACTTTCTCCCTAATGCATCTTTCACCATAAAATCTAGTTTAGGACCATAAAAAGCAGCTTCACCCGTTTCTACCACATAGTTTAGGCCTTTTTCTTGGGCTGCATTAAGGATGGCTTGTTCTGCTTTTTCCCAATTTTCTTTAGATCCAATATATTTTTCGGGTTTTTCGGGATCTCTCAAAGACACTTGAGCGGTAAAGTTTTCAAAGCCTAACGATCCAAAAACATACAAGACTAAATCGATCACTTTTTTAAACTCTTGGTCAAGTTGATCGGGGGTACAAAAAATATGGGCATCGTCTTGCGTAAATCCACGTACTCGAGTCAAACCGTGTAATTCACCACTTTGCTCGTAACGATAAACGGTTCCAAATTCTGCATAGCGTTTGGGTAAATCTTTATAACTCCATGGCTTTGTTTTATAGATTTCGCAATGATGGGGACAATTCATAGGTTTTAGCAAAAACTCTTCACCTTCTGCTGGGGTGTTGATGGGCTGAAAACTATCAGCTCCATATTTTTCATAATGACCGGACGTAACATATAGTTCTTTATTACCAATGTGGGGTGAAATCACTTGTTCATAACCAGCTTTTTGTTGCGCTTTACGCAGAAATTGCTCGAGTCTTTCTCGCAGTGCTGTCCCTTTTGGAAGCCAGAGGGGTAGGCCTTGTCCCACTTTTTGAGAAAAAGTAAAGAGTTCTAGTTCTTTCCCCAATTTCCTGTGGTCTCTTTCCTTGGCAAGGGCCACTAGGTCGAGATATGCAGTGAGTTCCTTTTGTTTAGGAAAAGAAATACCATAAACCCTTGTGAGTTGAGGTTTGGTTTCATCTCCACGCCAATAGGCGCCCGCAACATTTAATAATTTTACGGCTTTTATAAATCCGGTATGCGGAATGTGCCCACCTCTACAGAGGTCTGTAAAGTCGGCATGATCACAAAAGGTTATGGTGCCATCTTCTAGGTTTTCGATCAATTCAACTTTATATGGATTTTTTTTCTTTTTGTAGTATTCTAATGCTGCTGCTTTAGAACTTGCTCTCATTTTAAATTCAAATTTTTGGCGGGCAAATTCCAAAAATTTATTTTCAACGGCTAGTAAATCCTTTTCGGTAAGAGTTTCTTGGCCAAAATCAACATCATAATAAAAGCCGTTTTCAATGGCTGGGCCAATGGTCAATTTGCAGTTAGGATATAACGCCAACAACGCTTGGGCAAGCACGTGAGCAGAAGAATGCCAAAAGGCTGTTTTTCCTTCATCATCATTCCAAGTAAAAAGTTTAAGTGCACCATCTTCTTCTAAAGGGGTTCTTGGTTCAATAATGTGTTGATTGAATTTTGCTGAAAGCACATTGCGAGCCAAGCCATCGCTAATGGATTGTGCAATTTCCAATGGGGTGATTCCCTTTTTATAAGTTCTTTTTGATGCGTCAGGAAAATGAATGTTAATCATGTGCTACAAATTGGGTGCAAAGATAGGATGCTTTCTCATGGCAAACAACGGGAACTTAAGCTTTTGTTTTTTTCGCTTTTCCGAGGAGTGCTACAACCAATGTTCTAATGCCCTTAAAGCCATAAAAAAAGGCCGCTATCATCCCCAAAAGCCCCACTATTAATACGGGTAAAAAAAAAGGATGCCCCTGATTTTTAAAAGCTTGCATGACTATAACAGGAGCAATGAAGCAGCACAACACACCAATAAAAACTTTTTTTAATCCTTTGATTAAAAGTGGTTTATTCATTTTTTCCGGCCTTAATTGCGTTCCGAATACTTTGATGGTCTTTTAATAGTTTAGCAGCCTTTTGTTCAGAAATATTAAGGCTTTCCATCACTATTCTGGTGCCCCTATCTTTAAGTTTAGTGTTTGACAATTGCATGTCTACCATTTTATTGCCTTTGACATGACCCAGTTGAATCATGGAAATGGTGGTGATCATATTAAGGATGAGTTTTTGTGCGGTGCCCGCTTTAAGTCGTGAACTACCAGTAAGAAACTCTGGGCCCACTTTTACTTCCACCGGAAATTGAGCAGCTACGGCCAAGGGGCTATCCGGATTACACGTAATACATCCAGTAGTTATTTTATGGTTGTTGCAGTCATGAATACCTCCCACCACATAGGGGGTTGTTCCGGAGGCGGCAATGCCTACCACCACATCATGTTCAGAAATATTGTGTTGTTTGAGATCGAGCCAAGCCTGGTCAGGATCATCTTCGGCATCTTCAATGGAAGACCTTAGGGCTTTATCTCCTCCGGCAATGAGTCCCACCACTTGGCCTGGGTCTATGCCAAAAGTAGGGGGGCATTCCGAAGCGTCTAAAACACCCAAGCGCCCACTGGTTCCAGCTCCAATATAAAACAACCGCCCACCTTGTTGCATTTTTTTAACTACTTGTTCGATGAGTGAATTTAAGGGCAATAATACTTTTCCGACCGCTGCCACTGCGGCTTGATCTTCTTGATGCATACCTCTTAGTAATTCACCAATTGATTTTTTCTCTAAATCGTTGTGGTTTGAATCTTGCTCGGTATATTTTATAAAATCCATTGTTTTTGCATAAAGATAGAGAAAAAATAAACCCCTCTAAAACAAGATTAGAAGGGTTTGAAAAGAATATTTAAAACGCGTTTATGCGTCTCTTCTCTGATCTAAATTTTCTTTTAAGACATCTAAAAATTCTTGGGTGGTCAAATAATGTTCTTCACTTAAATTTTCTTTATGAATCAGTAAGGCTAAATCTTTGGTCATTTTTCCACTTTCAACCGTCTCAATACATACTTGTTCAAGGGTTTCACAAAAATCAATAAGCGCTTGATTTTGGTCCAATTTCCCACGGTGTGCCAGACCTCTTGTCCATGCAAAAATAGAGGCAATAGGGTTGGTGGACGTAGCCTTTCCTTGTTGGTGTTGACGGTAATGTCTAGTCACTGTTCCGTGAGCGGCCTCTGCTTCCATGGTTTTTCCGTCGGGCGTTACAAGGGTGGAGGTCATTAAGCCTAAAGAGCCAAAGCCTTGTGCCACGGTGTCTGACTGTACATCACCATCATAGTTTTTACAGGCCCACACAAAACCACCGTTCCATTTCATGGCAGCGGCCACCATATCATCAATTAAACGGTGTTCATAAAAAATACCGGCAGCTTCAAATTGAGATTTGAATTCGTTTTGATAGACTTCTTCAAAAATATCTTTAAAGCGCCCATCATAGGCTTTCATGATGGTGTTTTTTGTGGATAAATAGAGTGGCCAACCTTTTGACAAAGCACGATTCATACATGATCTGGCAAAGCCATATATGGAGGAGTCTATATTATACATACTCATGGCCACACCGGCTTCTTGATATTGATATACTTCCCAAGTTTTGGCAAGTGAGCCATCTTCGGGGGTGAATGTCATGGTGAGTTTTCCTTTTCCGGGAATAACCGTGTCTGTGGCTCTATATTGATCGCCAAAAGCATGTCGGCCAATACAAATAGGGGTAGTCCACCCGGGTACATAGCGAGGCACGTTTTTCATAATGATAGGCTCTCTGAAAACGGTGCCGCCCACAATATTTCGAATGGTGCCATTAGGCGATTTATACATGCGTTTAAGACCAAATTCTTTTACGCGATCTTCATCGGGCGTAATGGTGGCACATTTAATTCCAACGTTATACTTTTTAATGGCCTCTGCACAATCTATCGTAATTTGATCATCGGTAGCATCTCTTGACTCGATACCTAAGTCATAATATAAAATGTCGAGATCTAGATAAGGTAAAATGAGTTGTTCTTTAATAAATTTCCAAATGATTCGGGTCATTTCATCTCCATCAATCTCCACAACCGGATTGGCAACTTTTATTTTTGACATTGGTTTAAATTTTTTAGTTTCGGGCGCAAATATACAATTTAGCAGCCAATTTTACAGCAAAAAAAAACCGTCGAAAAGACGGTTAATTGTTTTAAGCTTCGCGACGCACTTCTTTGATACGCGCTTTTTTACCTCTTAATTTTTTAAAGTAGTAAATTCTCGACTGGCGCACTTTACCTTTTTTGTTGACTTCAATTTTTTGGATGGAAGGAAGGTTGATTGGGAAAATACGTTCCACACCCACAGTACCAGACATTTTTCGAATAGTAAAGGTTTTGGTTAAACCTTCTCCTTTAATTTGAATAACGACCCCCTTAAAAAACTGAGTTCTTACTTTTTCTCCTTCTCGAATATCATAATATATAGTTAGTGTATCTCCAGTGGAAAAGACAGGCAATTCCTTTCTTTCGATAAATTCGTTTTGAACGTAATTAATTAATGCTTCCATTGTTTAAGAATTAATTTTTTGAATCAGGCAACATCCACGATTTTCGTCAGTGGTTACCTATTCGAGCGGTGCAAAATTACTATTTATTTTTTTGTAACCAACATTAAGAGCTTTTTTTACATAATTGTTTCCAGTCCTTCCACTTTTACAACATGGCATCCATCCGATTTTATTTTGTAACGCATGTTTATTGTATTTTCATCTCTTTTACCCACAAAACGAAAATCTTCTACGACATCCTTTTCCATTTGCCCCACCAAATTATCATCCACCACTGGGTAATAATTTTTATAAACCCATTGATGGCGAAGCGTATCGCCTGTTGCAAGTCGAATGGTATAAAAGTCGCTAGGCGGCTCTCCAGTAATTTGGAGGGTGATAGTCACAAAATTTTCGGTGCAAATCAGGGGTTCGTCATTTATTTTCGAACAGTTCATGAAACAGATAGAAGTAAAACATAAGCTAAAGATGATCCGATCAAGTGGGCTCATTTGCTTGGGAATGAATATTTTGATCATAGAATATCAGGGCGTTTCTTTTGGGTTCTTTCCATTGCTTTTTCTTCACGCCATTGTTCAATTTTGGGGATGTTACCGGAAGTAAGAATTTCGGGCACTTCCCATCCCTTATAAGAGGCTGGTCTTGTATAAATAGGGGCAGCCAAAAGGCCATCTTGAAAACTATCGGTAAGGGCAGAAGACTCATCTCCCAATACCCCAGGGAGCAAACGAATGATACTGTCACAAAAAACGGCGGCAGCCAATTCTCCTCCCGATAAAACATAATCACCAATGGAAATTTCTTTGGTGATGAGATGGTCTCGCACTCTTTGATCTACCCCTTTATAGTGGCCACACAACAAAATGATATTATTTTTTAAGGAAAATTGATTGGCTACGCGCTGATCGAGTTTTGTTCCATCAGGGGTTAAATAAACCACTTCATCATAAGAACGCTGGCTTTTCAGTTGACTGATACATTGTTCAATAGGTTCTATGCGTAAAACCATACCGGCACCCCCTCCAAAGGGATAATCATCCACTTGTTTTTGTTTGTTAATGGCATAGTCTCTTAGGTGGTGAAAATACACACTGGCCTTGCCGTTGTCTATGGCTCTTTTGATGATGGAAACCTCAAAAGGACTTGATAGTAACTCCGGAAAAAGGGTAATAATATCAATTCGCATAGAGAGACCTTCTTTTGCCGCAAAAATAGGAAACAATTAGAATAAAAGATGTGGTTCTTTTTGCTCTAATAAAAAGCCCCACAAATGTGGGGCCTTGAATCATCTTCTGTAGCTGTTAAAAAGTATACGTTCTTTTTCACCTTCTGGGGTTAAAACCAATAAGCTTTTTAAATCTTCCACATCAATACTTTTGAGGTCATCGAGTTCTGAAATTTTTTGATCGTTTACTTCCAAAATGGCATAGCCTTCATCAATACCATAGTAGTAGCGGGTGGCATTTTGCGCCCGGCTAATGTATAGTCCTCCATCATTTTCGTCTAACCCCAAATCGGCTTTTTGCTGTGCATTGAGTTCTTGGAGTTCCATACCCAAAAAGGAAATACGATTAATTTTTTTCAAGATCACTTCGATTTCAAGTGTTTTGCCATCTCTTTTATAAAGCACATTTACTTTTTCACCGGGTCGTTTGGTGGATAGATAACCTGATAGATCAGCAAATTTTTTGATCGTTACTCCATCTACTTTTTTGATAATATCGCCCGATTTTATTCCGGCCAAGTCGGCACCCATACCACTTTCTACTTCTGAAACATAGAATCCTTCAGTATCATTTATATCATAATTCTCAGCCACATTGCTATTTAAAGCACCTCCACGAATGCCTAGTAATCCCTTTTGCACATTACCAAACTCAATGATATCTTCAAATACTTTTCTAGCAATATTACTGGGTACGGCAAATGAATAACCTACAAAACCACCTGTAAAAGAAGAAATGGCGGTATTAATGCCAATCAATTCTCCATTGGTGTTTACAAGAGCACCACCACTGTTACCCATATTGACAGCGGCATCGGTTTGAATAAAGGATTCATTTTTATTGTCATTGCTGTTTAAATCGCGTGACTTGGCACTTATGATACCCGCTGTAACGGTTGAGTTGAGGTTGAATGGATTGCCCACAGCCAAGACCCATTCACCCACTCGAGCAGCATCTGAATCACCAAAAGCAATAAAAGGAAGTGCCTCGGGTGCCTCAATTTTGATTACAGCGATGTCAGTGGTTGGATCTGTTCCTACCAAACTGGCCGGATAAGAACGGTTATTATTAAGTGTGACTTCAATTTCAGTATGATCTTCAATTACATGGTTGTTGGTAATAATATAGCCATCAGGAGAAACAATGACCCCTGAACCCGACCCTATCTTTTTGGGGTCTCCAAAATTTTTATTGTGATATAAACGAGACCACAATGAACCTCCATAATCATAAGTGCTTGTATTTTTGATATGCACCACTGTGTTCAATGTTTTTTCAGCGGCAATCGTAAAGTCAGTCATTTCAGCAGCAACCCCCTTACTCTTAAAGGCATATGTGGTGGGCACTAAACTTGGGTTTTGAACTGTCTGTTCAACGGGGGGTGGCGAGGAGAAAAAATAATTATGCACAAATAGGGTGACTACAGCGCTTATGGTAGCCACAAAAAAAATTTTAACAAATGACTTCATAATATTAAATTTTAAATCTTTTTCAAAAATAATTTTAAATATTCTTAACTGACGAATACTTTTTTTGAGTTTAACGGCTTTTTAACAGCTTTTAAAGCCCATTAAAAGTGTACCTTTGTTATTATGCAAATTTTGTTCCAAAAATTTCAAGGTGCTGGTAATGATTTTGTGATGCTAGACAACCGTGCTCATATTTTTAAGGGACTAAGCACCGCTCAAATTGCACAGCTTTGCCATCGTAACACGGGTGTTGGGGCAGATGGTTTAATTCTTGTTGAGACCAGTGATATTGCAGATTTTAAGATGGTATATTACAACGCTGATGGTCATCAGAGCAGTATGTGTGGTAACGGGGGGCGTTGTGCTGTGGCTTTTGCCAAAAGGCTTAAAATAATTCAAACAAAAACTAGTTTTGAGGCTGTAGATGGACTCCATGAAGCTGAAATTTTGTCAGATGGCATGGTTCGATTAGGCATGATGTCGGTTTCTAAGATAACATCGCATCAGGATGCTCTAGTTTTAGACACAGGCTCCCCACATTTTGTAGCCTTAAAAGATTCTTTAGCAAAAATTGATATGCAAAAAGAAGGAGCTCAAATACGTTACAGTGATCCTTTCAAAGCAGAAGGAATAAATGTGAATTTTATTGCTCTGACTCCTTCTGGAGAACTTAATATTAGAACCTATGAGCGTGGGGTAGAAAATGAAACCCAAGCTTGCGGAACGGGTGCCGTTGCCGCTGCCATAGCGGCTGATTATTGGGGGTTGCCTTGCCCTAAAAACCCCATTACACTGCATGCACTGGGGGGAACACTCCAAGTGGATTTCAATAAAGCAGAAAAGCACTATAAAGCCGTTTATCTTACAGGTCCGGTGCAATTTGTTTTTTCAGGTGAAATTATATGCTAGACTTACAAACCCTTTTTTTGAGAGCGCTGGAGCCAACAGATATTGAGGTGCTTTTCAAAGTAGAGAACGACCCAGCCTTACAATTTTATTCAAGTCATAATGGCCCCTATTCGCGATTTATGTTGCAACGTTATATAAAACAGCAGCATCAGTCTATCTATGAACAGAAACAACAACGTTTTGTGATTTCACCCAGTTCTGGTGAGGTTCTAGGATTTGTTGATATTTTTGACTTTGACCCGCAAAACAAACGAGCAGGAGTGGGCATTGTAGTGCTTTCTAAATACCGAACCAAAGGAGTGGGTACAAAGGCTTTAGCATTGTTGGAAGCGTTTGTTATTCAACACTATGACATGCATATGTTGCACGCAGATGTTTTATGTGACAATATTGCCAGTTGTGCTTTGTTTGAAAAAGGTAAATATGTATCTATGGGTATCAAACGTGATTGGTATTTTTTTCAACAAAAATTTCACGATGTTAAAGGATACCAAAAAATACTGACATCATGAAACGATTTAGACTAGTTGCCCTTTTGGCTCTGTTGGGCGTGGGCATTGGTACTTTTTTTATGATCCAATTTTATCGGCTGTTTTTATGGGACAATACTGCTTTTGAGAGTCCGGAACACATTGTTTTTATAGACCGAGATGATACCATAGATTCTTTGCTTTTGCAACTGAGACCTTATTTAAAATCTACACAAAATTTTAAGTTAGCCGCTCAAAAAAAAGGCTATACATCAAATTTGAAATCGGGTAAATTTCGTCTCATTCAGGGTATGGGAAATAATCAAATCATCAATACGCTTCGGTCAGATGCCCAAGTTGTTCAAGTCACGTTTAACAACCAAGAACGCGTTGAGAATCTTGCTGGCCGAGTGGCCACTCAACTGGAAGCCGATAGCTTAGAATTACTTAATGCATTTTGTGATTCCACTTTTTTAATACAAAAGGGATTTAGTAAAGAATCTGCCATAAGTTATTTCTTACCAAACACATACGATTTTTATTGGAATGTAACTCCGATCACTTTTCGAAATAAAATGTGGCAGTATTATCAATCTTTTTGGAATGAAACTCGTCAGAAGCAGGCACAAAATATTGGCTTATCTCCTCAAGAAGTTTCGGTTTTGGCGTCTATTGTCC
>JBMYZB010000060.1:0-10150 GCA_049609945.1 Flavobacteriaceae bacterium | reverse complement strand
GGCGTCAGAAATTTTCCCAGCGACCCAAAATCCAACAAGCATTCCCACTCCATATGTCGCTAAGGTGATCAATCCTTGTGCGGCACTTTTTACTTTTTCACCTGCTTTAAAGTCCGTGTAAATTTGTCCAGAAACAAAGAAGAAATCATAGCAAATGCCGTGGAGCAAAATACCAGTAAACAGCATCCAAACACTGGTTTCTATGTTGCCAAAGGCAAAGAGCAAATAGCGAATGCCCCACCCTAATAGCCCAATAAGAAGGGTTGTTTTAAAACCAAAACGCTTTAAAAAGACGGGTAAAGCCAATAAGAAAAGTAATTCTGAAAATTGCCCTAAGGCCATTTTTGAAGCGGCCGCTTCCATACCAATTTCATTTAAAAATTGATTGGCGTGTTGATAATAAAAAGCAAGGGGAATGCACACTAAAATGGAGGTGATAAAAAATAACAAATAGGCCCTATCTTTTAGCAATGAAAGGGCTTCGAGACCGAGTATGGCACGGAGGTTGATTTTATCCTTTTTGTCTTGATGTGGGGGTGTGTTTGGCAAGGTAAAGCTGAAAAGGCCCAAGCCTAATGCTGCTATTCCACCCATTAAAAACGTATTTTTCAAGAGAAAGGTTTTTTCCCACCCCAATTGTCCAATAAGCACCCCAGCAACAATCCACCCTAGAGTTCCTAAGGTTCTGATAGAAGCAAATTCTTTGGTCGGATCTTTCATTTGCCGAAAGGCCACGGCATTGACCAAAGCTAGGGTGGGCATAAATAATATCATGTAGAGAAAAATATAGGGATAAAAAAGAGCAAATTGATCTTGGTTTGCCGCTAGGATCAATAAGAGTCCACCCACCAAATGCAAACCACCCAAAAGTTTTTGAGCAGCCACATAACGATCGGCAATAAGGCCTATCACAAAAGGTGCAATTAAAGCACCTATAGATTGCGTTTCATAGGCCTGGGCTAGAGCTGAACCAGTGGCATTAAAGCTTTGGGTTAAATAAGTACCCATGGTTACAAACCAAGCTCCCCAAACAAAAAATTCGAGAAACATCATCACGGATAGCTGTATTTTTACCCCCGTTTTCACTCTAAATTTGTGCCCCTACTTTTAGTAAAAGATCACGAGTAGCTTTTATACCTTCTTCTTCAGAAAGGGTATCACCTTCATATTCCACACCAATATAGCCATTGTAACCAGCGCTTTTTACAATGTTGAGCATTTGTACATAATCGGTATTGGTTTCATTTCCTTCGGCATCAAAGTCATGTGATTTAGCACTCACACCAAAAGCTTTAGGCATCATTTCGGCGGTGCCTTTATAGCGGTCATATTCTTCTTGACAACTTCCATCCCACGGGCCACCAGAGCTTCGTTTAACGCAGAAATTACCAAAATCAGGCAAGGTGCCACAATTCCCCATTTCGGTGCCATTAATGGCTTCCATTAATAAGTCGGCCTTAGAAGTCAATGATCCATGATTTTCAACAATAATGTTAATATTCAAAGGTTGAGCAAAAGTGGCCAATGTTCGTAAGCTCGCAATACTATTTTGTTTCCATTTTTCAGGGTCACTTTCTCCATAAAGATTCAAGCGTACAGAATGGCAATTCATGGCATGAGCAGCCTCGATCCATTTTTTATGATTCTCAATGGCCTGATTTCTTTTTTCCTCATCAGAAGTAGAAAGATCCCCTTCACTATCAATCATAATGAGTAGGTTTTGCAGACCATATTTGGCCGCCTCTTCATTTGAGCGGGTAATAAAATTTTGCATGGCGGCTTCGGGTTGATCACTTTGTGTCACATCTGTGTAAAGCTGATTCACATACTCTAGGCCTTCAAAGCCCCAGCCTTTAGCAAGTTTGGCAAAGTCGTAAGGTGAAACTCCTTGTTCTCGAATAGTACGATGAATTGACCATTGCGCTAAACTTAATTTAAAAAACAAAGCGGGGGCTTCCATAGCTTTTTCGGCTGGTTTATTTTTACAGGAAACGAGACCTAAAGTAGAAACACCAACGCCAGCATAAGAAAGTTGGGTTAAAAATGTTTTACGATTCATTTTGGTTGGGTTTAAAAATGTCATTAATTATTGTTGAAATGTACTAAAATTATTAGCAAGATTATCGATTTTCTTTATATTTGGAAGCAGGTCGTGAATAAAACAAACAAAAATAAATATAGTATTTAATGGAAAATGAATTTGATGCAATTGTTGTTGGCACGGGAGTCAGTGGCGGTTGGGCTGCAAAGGAATTGTGTGAAAAGGGTTTAAAAACATTGGTTCTTGAACGTGGTAGAATGTTAAAACACGTTGAAGATTATACCACAGCCAATGATGATCCGTGGGATTATCCTCATGGCGATGTGATCACACAAGAAATAAGAAAAAGACAACCTAAACAAAGTCGAACCCAATACGTAAACAGTGTTTCAACCTCCCATTTATTTGTGGATGATTTAAAACATCCTTATAACGAAGTACAAAAATTTAATTGGATTAGAGGCTATCATGTTGGAGGTCGTTCCCTCACATGGGGAAGGCAATCATACCGTTTAACCGACTTTGATTTTAAAGCCAATGCGCAAGATGGCATTGCTGTGGATTGGCCCATTCGCTATAAAGATTTGGCTCCTTGGTATCACTATGTGGAAGAGCACATTGGAGTGAGTGGTGAAAATGTGGGCTTGCCTCAATTTCCAGATGGTAATTACTTAAAACCCATGGAACTCAACTGCGTTGAAGATGTTCTCAAAGGGGCAGTGAACAATAAATATAAAGATCGTATAGTAACCATTGGCCGTGTGGCCCATATTACAGAAGGCACCAAACCCGGAGCAGGAAGAATCAATTGTCAATATCGTAATCGTTGTAGAAGAGGGTGTCCATTTGGCGCTTATTTTAGCAGTAATTCCTCTACTTTGCCCATGGCTGAAGCCACTGGCAACATGACGTTGCGTCCCAATTCTGTGGTGCATGAGGTGCTTTATGATGCCGATAAAAAGCGTGCCACAGGAGTACGTGTTATTGATGCTGAAACCAAAGAAGTTATTGAATTTAAAGCAAAAGTAATTTTCTTATGTGCTTCTGCAGTAGCTTCAACCTCCATTTTAATGCAGTCTAAATCAGAGCGTTTTCCCAACGGAATGGGAAATGATTCTGGAGAATTGGGACATAATTTGATGGATCACCACTTCCAAGTGGGTGCTCAAGCTGCCATGGAAGGCTTTGAAGATAAATACTACACCGGACGAAGGCCCAATGGTGTTTATATACCCCGTTTCCGAAACATTGGAGGTGCCACCAACCAAAAAGATTTTGTTCGTGGCTATGGTTATCAAGGCGGTGGAGGCCGAGGCGGGTGGTCTTCAAAAGTGGCCGAGTTGGGCTATGGATCAGGCTTTAAAGAAGCCATAACGCAGCCTGGTGATTGGTCAATAGGCTTAACTGGGTTTGGCGAAGTATTGCCTTATCATGAAAATAAAATGGTTCTTGATTATGACAAACTTGACCAATGGGGTCTTCCCACTGTTACGTTTGATGCCGGAATCAAAGAAAATGAGCTCAACATGCGCAAAGACATGGCACAACAAGCCGCAGAAATGTTGGAAGAGGCTGGAGCTAAAAACATTAGAACCTATGATTCCGAATATATTTTGGGTAATGGTATTCATGAAATGGGAACGGCTCGTATGGGTCGAAATCCTAAAACGTCTGTCTTAAATGGAAACAATCAAATACATGAAGTGCCTAACGTGTTCGTAACCGATGGAGCTGCCATGACCTCTGCGGGTAATGTAAATCCCTCGTTGACTTATATGGCCTTAACGGCAAGAGCAGCAAACTTTGCTGTTGAAGAATTGAAAAAAATGAATTTATAAAAACCAATACAATTTCAAATGGATAGAAGAAAAGCATTACAAAATATGGGATGGGGGCTTGGAGCAGTGGCAGCCACACCTGCTCTTTCCACTCTTTTTCAAAGTTGCCAAACAGCACCTTCTTGGTCGCCCAAGTTTTTTGCTGCTTCGCAATGGAATATGATTAATGAATTGATGGAACTCATCATTCCAGAAACGGATATTCCTGGAGCAAAATCGCTAAAATTAGCCGCGTTTTCTGATGCCTATATAGATGCCGTTTTAGATGAAGAACGTCAACAACAAATTCAACGCTCCATTGACGCCTTTGAAGCACAAACACTTAAAGACAGCGGTAAAAGCAATATTGATGCTGTTAGTGTGGAGGATTTAGATGCCCAACTGGCTAGATATCTCAAAGGAGGGGAGACACCAGAAGGTGAAGAAGCTGCTGCCGGTTTTGCCAAAGAATTACGCAGTTTTGCCGTGAGAGCTTTCAAAACTAACGAATATATTGGCGAGCAAGTGATGGCTTATGCCCCTGTTCCCGGAGAGCAAAAGGGGTGTGTTGACCTGATGGAAACCACCGGCGGAAAAGCGTGGTCTTTATAAGGTGCGCAAATATTCTGTGATGGCTCTTGCCTCTTCTTGTGTGAGGTTTTGATTGATCATCATCACATTATTATATTCTTTAAGCAGGGCTTTAGCAATGGGGTCCTGCTTTAACATTTCAGTGGGATTTAGTAACATGTTCATTACCCATTCTGGACTTCTTCTTTCAAAAACCCCTTGCATGGCTGGGCCAATCAACTTACGGTTGGGCATATGGCAGGCCATACATTTTTGTTTAAATGCCCATTCGCCATTGGTCACTAAAGCTTCATCAATTGTTTCTGGCCAATCCATTGATGTAATGGGGCCAATGCCTTTATTGCTTAAGTCAATTGGAACGGCACCTGCCTCTTGAGCCGCTGGACTCTTTTTTTCTTCCTTTTTTGTTCTGTTATATTCAAATCCTTTGTTCTCTTTAGGGCTTTCTCCACAATTGACTACTACCCCTAAAAAAAGTACACCGATTATTTTTTTCATCCGATTAATTTTTGCTAAAAATAGAATAAAGAATAGCTTTATCAAAAAATAAAGTTTTGTTTTTAAAGTCTTTTGAAATTCGGTGGAATGATCTGGATGCCAACCGCCACCTAGCCAACATTACCTATTTAAGTTATGCCTCTGAAACCCGAATGGGCTTGCTCATTTCACTGGGGATCACCC
The DNA here is from genome assembly GCA_049609945.1 of Flavobacteriaceae bacterium. Classification (GTDB taxonomy): domain Bacteria; phylum Bacteroidota; class Bacteroidia; order Flavobacteriales; family Flavobacteriaceae; genus JADHMP01. The sequence goes on along the minus strand of JBMYZB010000060.1, from coordinate 5,020 downwards.
ATAACAGCCTAACCGAAATGGGGATAGGCCCCATCATTTTTAATGAAAGTCTCACCTATTTTAGGGAAGTACTGCCCGATGATGAAATTCGAGTGTCTTGTGAATTGGCTGGCTTGAGTGAACACGGCACTTTTTTTGCCTTTGAACACAATTATTATAACAAAGCCGGAAAAAATGTGGCTCGTTGCAATATGATGGGTGGGTGGATTGATCTGAAAACCAGAAAATTGGCCGCCCTGCCCAAAACCCTTTGGAAACATTTTAATGAATTGCCCAAAACCGAATCTTTTAGAGCCTTGACCCCTGCCGACACCCGAAAAGCGGGTGTAAAACCAAAGGATTTGGAGGGGTAAAAGAGAGTATTTTTTAAGTTAAGCAGGCGGCTTTCCCCTTTTTAGACACCAAATAGACCCCCAGAAAAACCAGAGCACAGGCCACTGTTTTGACCCAATCCAAACGGTCATTGCCGGTAAAGAGGGCATAAAAAATGGCAATAAGGGGTTGCAAATATGTAAAGGCACCAATGGTGGAGGCATTTAAGGTTTTTAAGGCAAACACATTGAGCAGATAGGCAAAAAAGGTGGTGCCTAACACCACATAGCCCATGCGCCAAAGGGCGTCAAAAGGCAAGTTGGGCCAATCTACCGCCAAAAATTCTCGGACGGTTATGGGGAAGGTCAGCACCACACCTATCGGAAAAATCCATTTCATTAAGGTTATGGTATGGTATTTTTTGGTAAGCGGTTTGATGATCACCAAATAGGCACCGAAGCAGGAGGCATTGATAAGTAACATAATGTTGCCCAAGGGAATGTTGGGTGCATTATGTACCATGCCTGCCGTTTGATTGAACACCAAGGCCAAGGCACCAATAAAACCTAAAACAATGCCTATTACTTTTAGGGTGGATAAACGTTCTTTTAAAAAAAGAGCTGAGAGAATTAAAATGATAATGGGCGTGAGCGTTACAATCACACCACTGTTGATGGGGGTGGATAACTCCAGCCCTTTAAAAAACATCAACATATTAATACACATCCCAAAAAGAGCGGCAAAAAAGAGACGTTTTAGATCTTTTCTAGCAATCCGTTCTTTGGGAAAAAAAGGGCTCACGGCCCAAAACAAAAGGGAGGCCCCCACCACGCGAAGCATAATAAATCCAAAAGCGCCAATATAATGCGGCATCACCACCTTAGCCACAGTATGGTTGAGACCATAAATGGTGGTGGCGCCCAGCGCAGCGAAAAGAGCAAGGGTTCTATTATTCATTTAAAAAGGCTTGAGCGGCAGCAACCTCTTTTGGACTGTTGCCAATAAAGATGTTATTGTCAAAACACAAAACGGGTCTTTTTAAAAAACTGTAGTGTTCAAGCAGCAGGTTTTTATAGTCCTCCTCGCTGAGGTGCTTTTCTTTGAGGTTACGAGCTTTATACATTTGTGCCCGCTTGCTAAAAAGTGCTTCATAACTGCCAGACAAACGTTTGAGATGTTCAAGAGTATTGGCGTTTAGAGGTGTTTTTTTGATATCCACCTGCTGTATAGTTGCTGGTAGTGACAAGGTTTGAAGAATTTTTTTACAGGTGGAACAGCTACTTAGATAATAAAAAAAACGCATCACTTTAAATTGATAGTGCAAAGAAAATCATTTTTAGAAAACCCGGAGAGGCAATTCTGGAATTTGCAATACCTTTGTAAAGCAGCAACGTAAAAGACTATGAAGAAAAAAATGCATTTTAATAGCGCCACCATCCACGGCGGGCAAGCCCCCGACAAAGCCTATGGCGCAGTGATGCCACCCATATATCAAACCTCAACCTATGCCCAAACCACTCCGGGCGGCCACCAAGGCTATGAATATAGCCGCACCCACAACCCCACCCGCAAGGCGTTGGAACAAGCATTGGCCAGTATTGAAGAGGGGACACATGGGTTAGCTTTTGCATCTGGTTTGGCAGCCATGGATGCGGTCTTAAAACTCCTACAACCTGGCGACGAAGTACTTTCTACTAATGATCTTTACGGGGGTTCGTATAGGCTTTTTACAAAAGTTTTTGAGCCTCTGGGCCTACAGTTCCATTTTGTTGGTATGCAAAACACAGATCATATTGCTAACGCTGTATCCAAAAAAACAAAATTGATTTGGGTTGAAACCCCCACCAACCCCATGATGCAGGTAGTAGATATTCAAGCCATTGCGGCCATTGCAAAAGAAAAAAACATTTTGCTGGCGGTTGATAATACCTTTGCATCCCCCTACTTACAGCAGCCCCTCACATTGGGTGCCAATATAGTGATGCATTCTGCCACCAAATATATAGGCGGCCATTCTGATTTAATTTTAGGCAGTTTGGTGGTCAATGATAATGCGTTGGCAGAGCGTTTGGCTTTTATTCAAAATGCTAGTGGTGCTGTGCCCGGGCCTATGGATTGCTTTTTGGCACTTCGAGGTATAAAAACCTTGGCAGTGCGCATGCAAAGGCATTGTGAAAACGCCGCTGCCATTGCTCATTTTTTAAACAATAACCCCAAAATTGAAAAGGTGTATTGGCCCGGTTTTGAAGACCATCCTAACCATGCTGTAGCCAAACTGCAAATGAAAGATTTTGGAGGTATGCTTTCTTTTGTAACCAAGGGAGCAGACTATGCCGCGGCCATCAACATAGTGGAACGCTTAAAACTTTTCACTTTAGCAGAATCTTTAGGAGGCGTAGAAAGCCTTGCGGGCCACCCTGCCAGTATGACCCATGCTTCCATTCCCAAAGACCTGAGAGAACAAAGCGGGGTAGTTGATGCCCTCATTCGTTTGAGCGTGGGCATTGAAGACGTGCGCGATTTAATAGCCGATTTGGAACAGGCCATTGGATAAGATGAAACTCTCTCAAAACAAAAAAATATACTTTGCCTCAGACCAACATTTTGGGGCACCCAATGCCGCAACAAGTAGAAAGAGAGAAATCCACTTTATTTCTTGGCTGGAGGCCATCTCCCAAGATGCACAAGCCCTCTATCTCCTCGGCGATCTGTTCGATTTTTGGGTGGAATACAAAAAGGCGGTTCCCAAAGGTTTTGTGCGCGTGTTGGGCAAACTGGCCCAAATGGCTGATGCCGGCATTATTATTCATTATTTTGTGGGCAATCACGATTTGTGGATGAAGGATTATTTTGAAACGGAACTGGGCATTCCCGTGCACCACCACCCCCAAGAAGTGGAGTGGAACAACAAAACCTTTTTGCTGGGACATGGCGATGGTTTAGGGCCCGGAGACCTAGGCTATAAACGCATGAAAAAAGTATTTACAAATCCTTTGGCACAAATCTTATTTAGAAGCCTGCCCACCCGCTGGGGTTTAAGTCTAGGGCAATTTTTTTCGCTTAAAAACAAATTGCTTTCAGGCAATGAAGTGCCGGAATTTCTGGGTAATGACAAAGAATGGTTGGTGCATTATTGCAATGAACAACAACAAGAAAAACAGCGCAATTATTATATCTTCGGGCATAGGCATTTACCGCTAGAGATTCTGTTAGAGAAAGGAGCTACTTATATCAATTTGGGCGATTGGGTAACACACTGCACCTATGCTGTTTTTGATGGCCATACAACAAAACTAAAAACTTGGAAGCCCACCCATGATTGAAGAAAAAAACCTAGCCTTAGAAAAAACGATTTTGATCGGGATAATTCATTCCCGTCAAGATGTGGAGCAATCCAAAGAATATTTAGACGAATTGGCTTTCTTAGCTCTCACTGCAGGAGGCGATGTTTGTCAACGCTTTGTGCAACGCATTGAAGTGCCGCACCCCAAAACGTTTATCGGCTCCGGAAAAATGGACGAGGTGGCGCAATATGTCAAAGAAAATGAAATTACTACGGTTATTTTTGACGACGAATTAACCCCTGCCCAACAAGGAAATATCGAAAAATTATTGCGGTGTAAAATCCTTGATCGCACGGGATTGATTCTCGATATTTTTGCGCAACGGGCACAAACCAGCTATGCTCGTACGCAAGTGGAACTAGCGCAATATGAATATTTATTGCCCCGCCTTAAAGGACTCTGGACACACTTGGAACGTCAGCGTGGAGGGATTGGTATGCGTGGCCCAGGAGAGACAGAAATTGAAACCGACCGCCGAATTGTGCGGGATAAAATTGCCTTATTAAAGAAAAAATTGGACGTAATAGATAAACAAATGGCAACACAACGAGGCAATCGGGGGGCATTGGTTCGGGTGGCACTGGTGGGCTATACCAATGTGGGTAAATCTACCCTGATGAATGTGGTGGCCAAAAGTAAGGTGTTTGCCGAAAATAAGCTCTTTGCCACCTTAGACACCACCGTGCGCAAAGTGGTGGTGGGTAATCTCCCTTTTTTATTGAGTGATACTGTAGGATTTATTCGCAAATTGCCTACCCAATTGGTAGAATCATTTAAGAGTACGTTGGATGAGGTGAAAGAAGCCGATTTGCTCTTGCATGTGGTGGATATTGCCCACCCCAATTTTGAGGAACATATCGATTCGGTAAATCAAATTCTAAAAGAAATTGAGTGTTTAGACAAACCTACCCTCATTGTGTTTAATAAAATTGATGCCTATCAACCCGAACCTTGGGATGAAACCGATCTTACGGCCTTGCGAAAACCAAAACATTATAACTTGGCAGAGTGGGAACAAACCTGGATGCACCGGATGAATGGTCAAGCCCTTTTTATTTCGGCCTTAAGCAAAGAAAACTTAGAAAACTTTCGAAAAAGAGTGTATCAAGAGGTGCGAAAAATTCATATTACTCGTTTTCCTTATAATCATTTTCTCTATCCCGAAATGGCAGAGGGGGAATGAGTTGGTGTTTTGGCTTTAACTCATCTTTTATATATCCAAATAAAATTTACTCAATACTTATTAATTTATGATTTTGAGAAAAAAACCTAACATCAAAGGTTCTAAAAAAATTTGATCATTTTTTAAAGAGCAATGATTTTGTGCTAAAAACCATTTCCTCTTGCCTTTATCAAAATGTTGA
>JBMYZB010000059.1:0-10467 GCA_049609945.1 Flavobacteriaceae bacterium | reverse complement strand
CTGTCGAGGGTACTCATATCATTTTTATATTATTTTATATTACAATATTTTAAGTATATAAAAATTATATTTTGGATGTACTATGGAAGCTTTGACAATATTTGCCCTTTTTAGAATCAAGTTCAAAACAACAATCATAGCTTTCAATCTTTTTTAAAAGCTTGTGTAAAAGCGCTGGCTACCAGACCTGTAGGAACAGCAACCAATCCTAAGCCTACAAAAACTACTAAACCAGCAAAAATTTTACCACCAGCCGTTATGGGATAAATATCTCCATACCCAACTGTTGTAAGCGTAGCCACAGACCACCACATGGAATGAAAAATATCTGTAAAGTTTTCTGGTTGAACCGGATTTTCAAAATGATAAATGCCAACTGCAGACACATAGAGAGTAAATATAGATAGCAAACTAAAGATTAATAACTCCTTTTTGATATTGTTAAAGGCTTGAGCCAGTTTAGATGCAGATGCATCATAACGCAATAATGAAAGAAAACGAAGAACCCGAATTTCTCTTAAATCGGCAGGTAAACCAAAATAATAGGGAATTAAAGCAATGACATCAACCAAACCCCAAAAACTAAATAAGAATTTTGACCTTCTTGGTGCTGAATAGACCCTAAATAGATATTCGATAGAGAAAATAATGATCGGGATTTTTTCCCATTCTTCCAGAATTTCATGATATTCTTGCATAGAAGGCATGGTTTGTAACGCATGGTCAATTACGGTTAGTAAAATGATAGTATAAATAAATATATCAATACCAACAGAAACTTTGTTTTTGGTATCATTAAGATAATAGTGAATACGTTCTCTCATCTTTTCAAAATATAGATTGTTTTTCTTGCTGTCTTTTTAAGTATAGCATCTAAATATTGAAGTAACCAAATCTTTTTGTAATTTGAAAATTTATAACCATAAATACATTCTCATGAGAGCATCTCTATCTCATTTAATAATTGTTTTTTTTTATCATTTATTCTGGTTTACGGTTGCTCAACTGAAGAAGAAACCCAATCTGAAAGTGAAAATCAAACTTCTGATGAGTACTTTCCAGTAAATATTATTGGGAATGGCACATATCAAAAAAATGGATCTCCTTACCCCCCATTAAGCTATAGTAAGGAACAAAAATTGGATTTCCTATATCCAGAAGGGACAAATCCTATTCAAATGGAGATACAGTAAAAATTATATCCCCCTTTATAGAGCCAGTCCAGTGTTTCAATAGGCACTGGCTTGTACTATTAAGACAACATAGCTAAAAAATTCTATTACCTTTAATACAAAATTCGAATCAAATGAATAGAGCAGCCTTTCTAAACCATATAAAAAAGGGTGCTGCCGGTATTCTTATTTCGCCCTACACTCTTTTTATAGACCAACCCAACGTACTTAATGCCCTGCTAGGTAAAGTGGGACTACAACTTTTTTCTGCCCCTAGTCTGCTTGCTCAAAATTTTGATGAAGGGGCACTACTACTCAACCAAATGGGATTTTCAGCCCTAGAAACCTTTGGCCCATATTCGTTTAGCAGTGAAAAAGCAAAACGTTCTTTTGATGCCATGGCCAAAAATTTTGGCGGACTTAAATCAGGTTTCTATGGCAACAACTCAGCCACATTCAAACAACGCCTTGGCCATTTGAAGGTACACTCCATGCATACTGACTTAGATACGTTAGAAGACAATTTAGGACCTCTGGCAACTGCAGCCCAAAGCGTGGGCGCAAAATATGTAGTACTCCCGATGATTCCCGATGAATTTCGAACAAATCTAGAAGCCTACAAAAAAATGGCAGATCGCTTTAATGCCATTGGTGAGGCCTGCCAAAAAGAAGGACTCCGCTTTGCTTATCACAACCACGGCTTTGGCTTTACACCTCAGAACGGAATCATCCCTTTTCACTATTTAATGCAACACACCAATCCAGAAACAGTATTTTTAGAAATGGATGTATTTTGGACCACAGCTGCTGGGCAAGACCCTCATCAGTTACTGGCTCAATATCCCAATCGCTATAAACTGATGCACCTAAAAGACATGACGCTCACAGATCAAAAAATTGATGATGGTCTTGGCATGAGAAGTTTATTCCCTTTTTTCAGAAACGTAACATCATGTGGATCTGGAATTATCGATTTAAAAACCATCATTCCAAAAGCTTTAAAAACTGGAGTAGAACATTTTTTTGTAGAACACGATTTAGCGCCTAACCCAAAAGTAGATTTACGTTCCAGTGCTAATTATTTACTTGGCAAAGCGTCCTGAACTAAAAACTTAATCCAATGTCAAAAAGAAGAGATTTTTTGCAAAACACTGCCCTAACTGCGTTGGGCTTACCACTAATGAGCCTTAATAACAATCTTTTGGTGAGTGCATTTAAACCACAAAATAATAAGGTATTAAAAGTGGCAATCATGGGCCTAGGAAGCTACGCAAATCGGGTGGCCAAAGCCATGGAAGAATGCACAAGAGCCAAAATTACGGGACTCATTAGTGGAACACCCCGTAAAATCAAAACCTGGCAAAAACGCTTTGGCATTCCCGATAAGAATTGTTATAACTATAACACCTATCACCAAATAAAAAATAACCCCGACATTGATGCCGTTTATATAATCACTCCCAATGCCTTGCACTGCCCCCAAACTCTTGGTGTGGCAGCAGCCGGGAAACACGTAATTTGCGAAAAACCCATGGCTGTCAATGCCGCCGAAGGCCAACAAATGGTATCGGCCTGTAATGAAGCAGGTGTGCATTTGTTGATTGGCTATCGTATGCATTTTGAACCTCGCACACTAGAAGCCATAGGATTACGAAAATCCGGAGCTCTAGGCGATATTCGATTTTTTCAAGGACTGAGTGGGTTTCGCATTGGCAATCCCAACCAATGGCGTTTAAATAAAACCTTAGCGGGGGGAGGTGCCATGATGGATATTGGGATTTATTCCATTAACGGGGGGCGCTATATGGTGGGTGAAGAACCCTTGTGGGTTACTGCACAGGAAACCAAAACCGACCCAGTGAAATTTAAAGAAGGTGTGGATGAAACCATCCAATTCCAAATGGGCTTTCCTAGTGGTGCCGTAGCATCCTGCCTCTCCACCTACAACATGAGAGATCTAGATCGTTTTTATCTAAACGGTACTGAAGGCCATGTTTCTATGCAACCATCCACAGGCTATGGACCCATTCAAGGCAACTCTCACCTTGGCCCTCTAAAAGCCCCTATTGTAACTCATCAAACCCTTCAAATGGATGCCATGGCGGCCATCATTTTGGATGGTTACGATCCTGAGGTTTCGGTTTCTGGAGTTGAAGGTCTTAAAGACATGATTATAATTGATGCCATATATAAAGCCATTGCAACTGGACAAAGGGTTCCAATAATGTTTTAAAGAAACCTATAATTTACGATCCATTGAAGAATATCATTACGCCAATCACTAGAGCGACCACAGCTAGGGTGATAATAATATCCCAGCGGTTATAGCTGTTTTTATTGCTGGCTATACTCTCTTTAGAAAGGGTAGAGAACGTTAAATTTTCAATCTCTTGCAAGCTAGGGGCAGGGTTAATCAAACTCACCCCTACCAAGGTTAAAATACTGATCAAAAAGAAATAGCCCCCAAACACCAAATAGTTCATCGTACCTAAATAATACAAAATCCCATCGGAATTGAGCTGATTTGCAACCAACTCCAACACTATACGAAAAGCCCCAATAATAAATCCTGTTACCAAAGTGATAAAAGCCCCTTGTTTATTTACCCTTTTGTAAAATATGCCCAACAGAAAAACGGCTGCTATGGGAGGTGCAATATAGGACTGCACTTTTTGTAAATATTCATATAATACCCCTGAAATATTTTGCATGATAGGAATCCAGACAATGCCAATAAGCACCACAATGGCAGTGGCCAGTTGACCAATGCGAACCAAATTTTTTTCTGAAGCATTAGGTCTTATTTTTTTGTAAATATCTACCGTAAAGAGTGTTGAACAAGAATTAAATACCGAAGCCAAAGAACTCATGAGAGCAGCTAGCAAACCCGCAGCCACTAAACCTCGAAGACCCGAGGGAAGCAAATTACTCATCAACACTGGAAAAGCTTCGTCGGGAGAATCCCATTCCAACTCACCACGCATCTTTAGCGTTAAGGCAACTATGCCAGGAATCAGAAATAAAAAGACAGGAAATAATTTCAAAACCGCTCCAAAAATGGTTCCTCTTCGTGCCTCTTTGAGGTTTTTGGCCGTTAGGGCACGTTGCACAATATATTGATCTGTACACCAATACCAAATACCCACTATAGTACTTGTGATAAACAAAGGCAACCAAGGAAAATCAGGATCGTCTAAGGAACGCCACATGTTGAGGTATTCTGGCGTAACGGTGGCTTTCATAGATTCCCATCCACCCACTGTATTCACACCAATAATGGTTAAGCAAAGAGCACCTGCAACTAAAACCACAGCTTGAAGTGCTTCTGTATATACAACACCTCGCATCCCACCCAAAACAGTATAAATGCCGGTGAGGATAACTGTGGCAATGGCACCCGTCCAAAAGTCAATACCCAAAAGAGCTGAAACCACAATCCCTCCAGCATATATGGTTACCGAAATTTTGGTAAGCACATAAGCGGCAATAGAAAAAATAGATAATACCCATCGCGAACGAGCATCAAAACGTTTTTCTAAAAATTCAGGCATAGTAAAAACACCGGAACGCATATAAAATGGCAGAAAGACCCATCCTAGAATTAAAACGATCCAAGCGTGAAGCTCGTAAATTAACAAGGGCAATCTGTTTCCAGCTCCCGAACCTGCCAAACCCACAACGTGTTCTGAACCAATGTTGGACGCAAAAATGGAGGCCCCCACCACAAACCATCCCACATTTCGACCGGCTAAAAAATAATCTTGAGTGTCGTCCTTTTTTCGGCGAATAACCCAAATGGCTATTCCCGCAAGAATTATAAAATAAATGGAAATGGAAATCCAATCTAAAGTATCCAACATTTTCATAAGGGCCTAGTTTTGTTTAAATTCAGTTCTGTATTTGCTGTAAATTAAAACTAAAATAACAAAATTGGTTTTAGTAAACTTAGACCAAAAAGTGAATTCCATTGTCATTAAAGTATCCAAAGGCTATTACTAAACTTTTTCTCCTTTTTGATATACTTCTACAATTAAAATTTAGGATGTTCTATTTCCATTGAATTTTAGGTCTTAATTTTATTGCACTTATTTGTTTTAGAGTGAATACAAATAAAAAAGCTTAAATTTTGTCATCCATATTTTTACGTATTATTTCAAAAGCTTTACTCATGTACATTTCAACAGTTCGTATGGTAATATTTTGATAATCAGTAATTTATTCATACGAAAGCCCTTCAAATTTTTCCAACTCAAAAACGGATCTACATTTTGAAGGTAAATGCTTATTTGTCAGCCATTATTCAAGAAATAATTGATAGTGCCAGTTGTGCTTCTGGTGGCAATATGACCTTACTTTTCGACATTGTCACCTCGCCCGTTTTAGACGATCAAGGGAATGCTTTACTCCATGGGCGTGAAGCTGAAACCTGGTCAGCCGAAGGAGACGAAGCGGGAGACAATATTAATGTAGGTGAGGAGTCTGCCTCTTTAGTCATTGAATATAGATAACCTTAAAAAGTTTAAATTTAATTTATTTAGGCGCTATTTTTAAAAACATAAATCTTCGGAGTCTAATTCATTGCAAAAAATATTATTCCTTTTTTAATTAACTAATTACCGTTATTTTTAAATTCTTGTTTTCTTTACCTAAAAGTAATACACATTTTAATTAAAATTCTACTTTTAACAGTGTACTGAAAATGATGTGGGCAAAAAATAGTAAAATATGTTTGAGTTTAGCATGGCTTATAATGAGCTTTGGATGCAATACACCTCCAGCAACCGATCCGGTTCAGTTTGTAAGCTTCCCCGATTTTTTCAATTTTGACATTCCTGAACCCTGGCCCAAATATGATGGGGCTGTAGATCATTTTTTAACCTGCGTTAAAGAAGAAAAGCCCAACTTTGTATTGGTAGATGGTGATATGGTTGGTGGACGATGGTGGGACAGCCCCCAATGTGTGGAAAGCAATGGTATGATTTATTATGCTGCTTGGAAAAGAAGACTTGAAAAGCACGGCCTACGCTATTATACAGCCATTGGCGATCACGAATTGGGTGATGATCCATGGCCTAAGGAAAAACGGGCTTTGATCCCCCATTTTGAAGCAGTCTATAAACAAAATTTTCAGATGCCTCAAAATGGCCCAAAGAATAAAAAAGGCCTGGCTTATTATGTGCGTGAAGGCGATTTGCTTGTTATCACTGTAGAAACCTTTGAGGTGGTAAATGATTCCATGCGCATTCAAGTGGCGGGAGAACAATTGGCTTGGCTCAATAAAACCTTAGCTGACCACCAAGATGCTGTTTTTAAAATTGTGCAAGGTCATGTGGGCTTATGGGGCCAACTAAACTCACGCTCCTCCAGCCGATTGATGATGGAGAATGAAAAACAAAGTGCTTTTTATAAAACTTTGATAGCCCACGGAGTAGATGCTTATTTGGCTGGAGAATTTCACGATGTAACCGTCTTAGCATCAGAAGGTCTTTGGCAAATTGTGCACGGATCTTCTTGGGGAAGAGCGGTAGTGAACACCCAAGATTATTTGGTTGGTAAAGTAGAAAAAAATCAACTGCACCTCACCCTTAAAAGGCTTTATATGGAAGTGGATGGCGGTCATATGTGGAACGTCAACAAGCCCCGTGGGCCCAGGGAAACAGTGCGTATTAGTCAACGCTCTTTAACCAACGGCCCTGAAATCACGGGCACACTTACCATTACCAATCAAAACGGAAAAAAAAACTATTCAAATCAAACAGGCTATTTTGCCCTAGACCATGAAAACTAAAATCAGTATTTTTTACCGTATTTCCTTTTGGCTAATCGTTTTTATAGTTACATCCAAAAATAGTTTAGCACAGCACATCTCTAGAAAAACCGTATTTGAGAGACACCTTGTGGTGAATCAAAGCATAGACACCCTCAATGCCCTATCTGTGGGAAACGGCACCTTTGCCATGACATTAGACGCAACAGGTTTGCAAACCTTTCCAGCCATATATCAAAAGGGAATTCCCTTGGGTACCCTTTCCGATTGGGGCTGGCATTCTTTTGTGAAACCTACTGACAGTTTGTTAGAGCAAACTTTTGTTTATCACAGGGTGGATGGAAGACAAATACCCTATGCAATTCAACCCAAAGACCCTACAAAAAAAGAAGCAGCCGATAAGGTAAGGCAAAACCCCCACCGCATTCACCTAGCACAATTAGGTTGGGTGTTAAAAGGGCAAAAAAAAAGCATTGATCATTCACAAATGGCTGCTATTAAACAAGTATTAAACCCTTGGAACGGGGTGGTTAATAGCAGCTTTAACCTAAATGGCATTCTGGTTGAAGTGGAAACTCTAGCCTTGCAAAATGAAGATGGGCTATTGGTTAAGGTTAAAAGTCCTTTGGTAGCATCGGGTCAATTGGGTGTCCAACTACGCTTTCCTTTTCCCACCAATACCTTTTTGGACGAAGCCAATCATTTTGAGAACTCCACCACAGAACAACTTGTAATCCAGCGCACAAACCAAAAGCATATCGTTGTTAAAAGAACCTTAAATCAAACAAAATATTTTACCCAACTACAATCCAATGCCTCTCTTGAAGAACCCCAAAATACAGCATTTGGATACACCCTTTTCCCACAAGCCAAAAGCACAATATGGACATTTAAATTGCTCCTAAGCCCTCATAAACCTCTAGGTCAATCGTCCTTTATTTATGAGGTTGAGAAAAAACAAGCCATAGCCAAATTCACCCATTTTTGGGAACAGGGAGCTATTATTGACTTTTCTCAAACAGCAGACCCTAGGGCTTTTGAATTGGAACGCCGCATGGTGCTTTCACGCTATTTGCGCAAAGTGAACTGCAGTGGGCCTAACCCCCCTCAAGAAACTGGACTCACCTATAATTCTTGGTATGGTAAACCCCACATTGAAATGTTTTGGTGGCACGCCCTCCCCTTTGCCCTTTGGGGTAATACGTCCATTTTAGAGCAACAAATGGGATGGTTTTTTAGGGCTTATGAGCAAGCACAAAAAATAGCTAAAAGGCAAGGCTATCAGGGTATTCGTTGGCAAAAAATGACTGACAATGAAGGCGGAGAAACTGTGTCTTCAGTAGGCTCTTATCTTATTTGGCAACAAGCGCATTTGCTCTTTTTTGCCGAGCAACTTTATCTTAACAATCCCGATCAAACAGTCTTACAAAAATACGCCCCCTTGGTTGAAGCTACGGCTGACTTTATGTCAAGTTATTTACGCCTCGATCTTGAGAAAAATATTTATCATTTAGGACCCTTTTTAATTCCATCACAAGAAAGTTATCCGGCGGCCAACACTTTCAATCCTATTTTTGAATTAGCCTATTGGCGGTGGGGACTGGAATCTGCACAACGTTGGCGCCAACGTTTGGGCCAACAAAGAGTTGAACTTTGGGATCAACAAATAAAAAAACTAGCCCCCTATCCGGGAAATAAAAAAATGTATTGGGCCGTGGCCACCACTCAAAATCCATTTAAAGATTCTGAACAACTCAGAGATCACCCTAGCGTTTTAGGTGCCTTTAGTATAGTGCCCCCTCAAGAAGGTTTTACTTATGCCAAAATTAAAAACACCTTGCAAGCAGTTGAAAAAAAATGGCGGTGGGATACTGCATGGGGGTGGGATTTTCCGATGGCAGCCATGGTGGCCAATCGCATTCAAGACCCTGATCTTGCCATTGCCTTTTTATTAAAAAATGAAATAAAAAATACTTACTTAAAAAATGGTCATAACTATCAAACCCCGAGACTCCGATTGTATTTGCCTGGAAATGGTGGCCTTCTGATTGCGCTGGCACAAATGGCCACAGCCCCGCAAGCCAAGGGATTTCCTGCCCATTGGAAGGTCTTAAGTGAGGGGTTTCCTAAAAATCTATATCATCCATGAATATAAAAAAAAAATTTAATGCAAACCCCAAGTCAAGTATAGAATGGGGAAGAAAAAAAGAATGGAAAGCCCTAGTGCTCTGTTTCTTTTTAGCTGGATTTTTAGCTAATATTCCCACCCTTTTTTCTATTGACCCCGAATGGTTTGTACCTCGAAATATTGGTCTGATTATTTTCTTACCCTTACTATTGTTTGTGATTTGGCAACAAAAAACACCAGCCAAAAAAGTTCTCTTTAGCTTAGCCATTGTAACACTGGGGGCAGCCTATATAAACTTTCTTCCAGGGGATGAAAATAATGTCCTTTTTGTACTGGTCTGTTTACATATGCCGGTGGTTTTTTGGGGGGTCTTTTCTTATGTGGCTTTAGATGCCAAATGGCTGTCTAATCTCAAACGGGTAACTTGGCTCAGATTTAATGGAGACTTGTTATTGTTAATAGGGCTCATCATTTTGGGAGGCGTATTGTTTTCTGTGCTCACCGTCTCACTTTTCGAAATAGTCCAAATAAATTTTGCCTCTTTTTATTTTGAAAAAATAGTGCCTTGGAGCATCGCCCCTGTGCCTGTTTTAGCCCATTTTCTATTGTTGCACAACAAGTCATTAGTTCAGAAAATTTCTCGACTCATTGCTACCCTCTTCACTCCCTTTGCATTCCTCACACTTCTGCTTTTTTCATTCACATTGCCCTTTGCAAAAAATACCCTTTTTGAAGACCGCAATTTATTGCTCCTTTTCAATATCATCCTTTTTGCTGTGTTAGCCCTCATTATTTTCTCCTTAAGCGATCCTAAGAATAATAAAAAGAAAGTGTGGACCATGCTTTTGAGTGCCTTGGCGTCGCTGACACTCATAAACAACCTGTTGGCCCTTTGGGCAGTCTGTATTCGCTTATTGGACGGGGTTATATCGCCCAACCGCTTAGCCATTTTAGGCCTCAATATATTAGCGGTCTTACACTTGGGCTTTATTTTAGGCGCTTTAATTAAAATGCTAAAAACAGGAAATAAGGGGCAAACTATTGAGAATCAAATCGGCCGATTTATCCCTTTTTATGTTTTTTGGGCTCTCGTAGTTGCTTTTTTATTCCCCTTAGCATTCTAGTATTTGTCTTATCGAAAATTAAACAATTGTTTAAGTAAATATAACAACGTTTTGTATCGACTATATCGGGTATAAACAATTTTACGCTCCACCGGATTGTATTGTGCTGTAATAATCTTTTTCATTTTTTGTATAGCAATTTAATTTATAAAGTTAAACAAAATATTTATAGTAAGTAAAAATTAAATTTTCGTTGAACTTTTTAGTAAAAAAAACCCGCTTGTTGAGAGCGGGTAAAACAAACAAAACTGAAATATATAAAAAGAGATTAATTTT
>JBMYZB010000058.1:0-10549 GCA_049609945.1 Flavobacteriaceae bacterium | reverse complement strand
TAGACTCTTCTGAACCAAAATCAGACGTGTTGCCAGTTACACCATAGGCCAAAAGCGTTGCAAATTTAGAAAAATTTATAAAATACTAACGTAGTTTTATAGAATTCATAAAAATGCGATTTATACCCACAAACCAAAACCTCTTTCTCTAGCGTTAAAGGTTTTTTAAACTCCCCAAAAAAGATTTTCTCTTCCTTTATTTATGCTTACTTTCGTATTGCCTTTATAAAGATATGACAGATAAAACCTATCGCCTTTGGAACAACCTTACCGGATGGTTGGTTTTTGCCATTGCGCTTTTCACCTTTGGTGCCACAGTTGAACCCACTGCTAGCTATTGGGACTGTGCCGAATATATTGCCACCTCTGCAAAACTTCAGGTGGGGCATCCCCCGGGAGCTCCTTTTTTTCAAATGATGGGGGCCTTTTTTGCCCTTTTTGCCTCCTCCCCAGAAAAAATAGCACTCATGGTCAACTATATGTCTGTTTTCTCCAGTGCTTTTACCATTCTATTCCTCTTTTGGAGCCTCACCCTGATTCTCAAAAAACTGCCCTCTTTTTCAGGCTTGGAAACAAAAGCCCAACAACTAGGCTTTTTTGGTAGTGCCGCCCTAGGTGCCTTAGCCTTTTGCTTTTCTGACAGTTTTT
Organism: Flavobacteriaceae bacterium; assembly: GCA_049609945.1. Classification (GTDB taxonomy): domain Bacteria; phylum Bacteroidota; class Bacteroidia; order Flavobacteriales; family Flavobacteriaceae; genus JADHMP01. The sequence goes on along the minus strand of JBMYZB010000058.1, from coordinate 9,901 downwards.
GGTTTAATGCTGTTGAAGCCGAAGTTTATGCTATGGCCATGTTTTTATTAGCCTTGTTATTCTGGATGGGCTTGCGCTGGGAACAAGAAATGAATACCCCCCGAGGAGACCGCTGGTTGTTGCTCATGGCTTTTATTATTGGTCTGTGTTTTGGTGTGCACTTTATGGCTCTGCTCACCATCCCCTCTCTTGGTATGCTTTATTATTTTAAAAACACACAAAAGATAACTTTTAAAGGATTTATAGTTGCCAATGTTATTTCTGTAGCCATACTCCTGTTCATTTTTAAATTATTACTACCCCTCACCTTGGCCTTTTTTGGAAATGCAGAAGTCTTTTTTGTAAACACCTTTGGCCTCCCTTTTAACAGTGGTACGCTCATTGCTGCCTTGGTCTTTATCGCCTTTTTTTATTTTGGCTTACGCTACTCGCGCAAAAAAAATTGGGTCAATATAAACACAGCCATTTTATGCGTGCTTTTTGTATTGCTCGGGTTTTCTTCTTGGATCATGATTCCTATACGCTCCAATGCCAACACAGTTATCAATGAAAATGCCCCCTCAGATGCTCGCTTACTTTTGGCCTACTACAACTTAGAACAATATCCAGAAACGCATCTGTTTTATGGCCCCATGTATAGCGATATGTATGCCGGACAAGATCCTGAAGTGCCTTACAAAGACGACAAACCCAAATATGAAAGGGATCTGAAAACAGGAAAATATATTGTTGTGAACCACTGGGAAAAAGCACGCTATAATACCCACCAAGACCACAAAGGCTTTTTGCCGCGCATGCACAATGCCGAATATGCAGCCAATTATATGAACTTTACTGGGCCTTTAGCATTTTCCATTGCACCAGCCTATCGCTCCATTCCACAACTACAAGACCGTGTAAATGAATTTCAACGCGACATTGCCGAAGGGGCAGCAACCGGAGAAGATTACCACAATTTCTTTAAAACCTACTCCAATTATTTAATCATAGAAAAACCCTCTTTTTGGAGCAATTTGCAATTCATGTTTGAATTTCAAATGGGGTATATGTATTGGCGCTATTTGATGTGGAATTTTGTGGGGCGTCAAAATGACAATCAAGGTAACTATGACTTACTAAATGGTAATTGGATCAGTGGTATTTCCTTTTTAGATGCCCTGCGTTTAGGCAACCAAAATGCCTTAAACGAAGACGCTAAAAACAACAAGGCCAGAAATACCTATTTCTTTTTACCTTTTCTATTAGGTGTCATTGGGCTTTATTTTCTGTATCAACAAGATCCCAAACGCTTTTGGGTTTTATTGCTTTTATTTTTGTTTACGGGGCTGACTTTAAAAGTTTATTTAAACGAGCGCCCCTTTGAACCCCGCGAGCGAGATTATGCCTTGGTGGGCTCCTTTTATGTTTTTTCACTTTGGATTGGATTGGGGGCACATGCCTTATTACAGCAACTTCAAAAAATGAAACGAAGTGCTCTTTTGCAGTCTTTAGCCTTAGGACTTTGCTTTTTGGCTGTACCGATTTTGATGGCCTATCAAAACTGGGATGACCACGATCGCTCCGAACGCTACACCGCCCAATCAATAGCCAAATCATATTTACAATCTATTCAAAAAGACAGTGGTGCCATGATCTTTTCTATTGGAGACAACGACACCTTTGCCCTTTGGTATGCGCAAGAAATTGAAGGCTTTCGCACCGATGTGCGCACCATAAACACCAGCCTTCTAGCCACCGATTGGTATATTGATCAAATGAAACGCAAAACCTATGAAAGCGAACCCATTCCCTCTCAACTCACTCATCCCCTTTATGCCTACGGAGTAAGAGATTATATTCGCTATCAGCCCTTGGCCGATTCAGTGCGATGGGACATTAAAGATTTTGTGAATTGGGTGGCCAGTGACCATCCCAGAACCAAGCTAAAGAACTTACTTCAAAGTTCTGGAGAAGACCCTAACCAACTCCCTAAAAGTCAACAAGAATCGGTTTTTTATCCCACCAATAAAATCCGAGTGCCCGTCAATAAAAAAAATGTATTAGAAAGTGGTTTGGTGGCGGCCAAAGATGCCGATTTGATTGTTCCTTATATTGACATTGATTTGCCTGAAACAGGCATCACCAAAAACCAACTCATGATGCTCGATATTGTAGCCAATAACGATTGGAAACGCCCCCTCTATTTTACTGGAGGGAGCTATGCCGAATCGGAATACATTTGGATGAAAAATTATCTGCAACTAGAAGGTTTGGTATACAAATTAGTTCCCATTCGAAGTGATTTGGGAAGAAATAACCCCTATCTAATGGGTCGCATAGACGCTGACAGTATGTATTACATTGTGATGCAATGGGAATGGGGCAATGCCGATAGCCCAAACATCTATCACGATCCGGAAACTCGAAAAAATAGTATTTCGTATCGCTCCAATTTAGCTCGACTAGCCGAAACCTTAATCATTGAAAATAAATTTGAAAAGGCCGAAAAAGTGATCGATCTGGCATTGCAAAAAATGCCCTTAGACTACTTTGGCTATTATAGCTTACTAGTTCCTTTTGTGGATGGCTATTATCGTATTGGACAAAAGGAAAAAGCCCGTAGTCTTTTTAATACGGTTTCTAAAAAATACAAAGATCGATTGGCCTATTTCAATTCATTGGAAGCACATTTTCAGTATGAATTGGGCGAAGAAATTATTACCGAAATTGAACGCTTCAGAACCCTAGTAGAGGCCATTCACGCAAATGAAGATAATGCTATTCTCGAAAATGCCATTGATGGCTTTTTGGCGGCTTCTCAGCCGTTTGTATACCTCTATGGCAACTATGATTATTATTCCCTTTTAAGTGAATTTGCAGAAGGCTATTATATGGCCGGAGCCGATCAAAAAGCAGAAAATCTTGTTCTAAAAGTGAGTACTGAAATTAAAAAACGCTTAACGCTTTACAGTCAGGTCTCACCCGAAAACCAAAAAGTGTATTTACAACCCATTAAAAGTGAATTTTTAGATTACCGCTTTTTGCTTTCAATTGTATCTGAAAGAGGATCTGAAAAGTTAAAGGATACCTTGCAACAAAATTATGATGCTACAAAAGCCCTGTTTTCTGTTGAAATAGAATAAGGCTATAGGTAATCTTGTAAAAGAGCTATTAAGGTATTAGCATCTTGTTCCCCACTTTGGCGCCATACCATCTCGCTGTGCTTGTAAATCATCAAAGTAGGCAACACTTTAACGCGTAAGGCATTAGACAATTTAGGGTTTTTGTCAATATCAATTTTGATCACTTTCCCTTTGTCACCCAAAGCGGCAGCCACATCTTTTAAAACAGGGTGCATTTCTTCAGACACAAGGTCTTCTTGACCGTAGAAAACCAACAACAAGGGTTGCTTATCATCTAATAATTCACCAAATTTTGACATCGTTATAGACTTTAAATCAATACTTCTTTACGCAAATGTAAAAGAAATTGTCTAAACCGTTGTTTTTGACCGCCTTAAAGTAATTACACTAATTTCAGGCCACATTCCAAAACGACCGGGATAACCCAAAAAACCAAAACCTCGATTCACATTGATTTTTTGTTGATTGGCCTCATAAATTCCTGCCCACTGTTTGTAACGCCATTTTACTGGGCTCCATTTGATCCAACCAGGAATATCAATGCCAAATTGCATGCCGTGTGTATGTCCACTAAGGGTGAGATGAATGGGAAATGGGTGAGGTAAAACCTCGGCTTCCCAATGGGAAGGATCATGTGACATTAAGATTTTAAAATCTTCTTTTTGTATGGTATTGAGTGCCTTCTCTAGATCTCCAGCGCGCTTAAAACCTTTACCCCAGTTTTCGACACCTATAAGAGCCAAACGGTCATTTCCTCTTTTGAGAAATTGATTTTCATTACGTAAAAGTTTCCATCCCATGGCGTCTTGAAGTTGAAATAATTTTTCTAAGTTTCGGGCTTTAGCTTTATCAGATGGCCACTGAAAATAATCGCCATAATCGTGGTTACCCAAAACAGAAAACACGCCTTGTGGAGATTTGAGAGTGGCAAATTGATCTTGCCAAGGGAGCATTTCATCGGCGACATTGTTTACCAAGTCACCTGTAAAAAGAATTACATCAGACTGTTGTTGGTTAATCAGATCAATGCCATATTGCACTTTTTCTGCGTTGTCAAAACTTCCACTGTGAATGTCTGAAATTTGAGTGATTTGAAACCCGTCAAAGGATTCAGGCAAATCGTCATAGGTGAGAGTATAACGCAGCACCTGATAATTGTATTTGCCCCGTAACATCCCATAGACCAATGCCCCAGCAGGGAGTATCCCAATGGTGATGGCTAGCTGTGAAAAGAATTTTCTTCGAGTGGGTAAATATTGTTGATTCGTGGTGGTGGTTTGAGAAAGATAATGAATCGCTCCTTTTAGGATTCTAAAAACATCTTCGATCAATAATAGGCCACCCACCATAAATTGAAAAATAAAAAGCGCAAAAAACAATCCGAAACTATAGGATTGATAGGCACTGATGCCCTGACTACGATCAAATTGCAAGAGATTTACAACAAAATTGAGTAGCAAGAGGGTGGCCACGCCCAAATAGAGCCACCACCAAAGCCGTTGATGGGTACTGGCCTTAATGGCTTGAAAAGCATACCATTCCAAGGCGGCGAAGAACACAAAAAAGAAAATCCAACGCATAGCTAATTTTTGACAAAACTACTAAAAGAAAATGGGGGGTTAAAATCCTATATCTTTAGCTAGAGCCAAGGCCTTTCCGTCAGATAAGCTGGCCACATAAGCACTGGCACTGAGCAAGGTGTCATATACCGATTGTTTAGTTGAAAGGGTTCCGGGAGGAAGAGCCTTAAGCAATAGTTTGTCGTAAGTGTCGGCCTCATTCAAATGGTTTCTGTAAGCTGCCATTACAAATCCTTCTAAAAGAGTACTAATCACTTTATATCCCACAATTTCTTTTTGGATTACTTCTGGAGATTCATAAACTTTCTGAATACTAATTTTGATAATATCTTCCATTTGTGCTTTATATGGGCTTTTATCCATTAGTGCATGGGCAAAATGCCCTTTAAGAATTTCATCTTCATGGGTCATAAAAAGAGAAACGGCATCGCTGATCAATTTATTGATCGCTAGTGCTCTCAAATAACTCAAACGTTGGCTTTTGTATTGTAGTGTGGCATACTTTTTGGCATCTAAGCTGTTGCGCACCAAATTGATTAAATATTCTAGTGCGTATTCTTCTTCAATCCATCCTAAATTAATACCGTCTTCAAAATCGATAATGGTGTAGCAAATATCATCAGCTGCTTCTACTAGATATGCTAAAGGATGACGTAAATATTGATTGTTTTCTGCCAATGATAATTCTTCCATAAGGGTTTCAAAAAAAGGCTGCTCAGATTGAAAAAAACCAAATTTTTTGTGCGCAACATGGGGTGAAGGTTTTTTGGGTAAACTGGCTTTTGGGTATTTTATAAAGGCACCCAAAGTAGCATAGCTTAGTCGTAATCCACCAGGCGTGCCGGGGCTGGAAGCCGTTAAAATCTTAAATCCGTTGGCATTGCCTTCAAAAGAACAGAGGTCTTCAAATTGAGTTGGGGTCAGTTCGTTTTGAAATATGGTGCCAGCTCCCTTTTTAAAAAAATGACCAATGGCCTTTTCACCACTGTGCCCAAAAGGGGGATTGCCAATGTCATGGGCCAATGCTGCAGCAGCTGTAATAGCTCCAAAATCTTGCGCTTGATAGCCTAGGGTGACTTGCAAGTGAGGATACTTTTCTAAAAGTGCCTTTCCAGCCAAACGCCCTAAACTTCGTGCCACCACAGACACCTCTAAACTATGGGTGAGACGCGTGTGAACAAAGTCGGTCTTCGAAAAGGGAATGACCTGTGTTTTGTCTTGTAAACTGCGAAAAGCATTTGAAAATATAATGCGATCATAATCAACCTCAAAGCCCAAACGCAAGTTGTCTTGCTCAATTCTAAGACGTTTACTGGTGTCTCCAAAACGCTTTAAAGACAATAAAGATTCCCATTTCATAGATTTATTATTATGCCAATGTTATGAAAAAAGAGACATGATAATGTTTACATAAAACAACTTGTTCATTATTTAACATTGAGCTAAAATTTTTTGCCGTCATCTCAAATAAATTTGCTACAAAAATAATTTGTTAATATTAAAAACATGAAAAAACTATATTTTATTACTCTGTTTACTGCTCTAGTTACATTGGTGTCATGCGCAGAAGAAGATCCTGTTATTGAATATGTAACTGTAACTGAAACCGTTGTTGAAACGGTCACAGAAACTGTTGAAGTTGAAGTGGAAGCCACACCAGAAACGCTAACTGTTGGAACTGATGGTGGAATTACTAAACTAACAGGTGATAACGAGTGGACCAACGAACAAACCATTATTATTCGAGGAAAAGTGGTTGTTACAGATGGTGCAACTTTAACTGTTGGACCTGGTACTATCATTAAAGCAGGTGAAGGAACGCTAAATGATGCTACTGCACTTGTGGTTGCTCGTGGCGGTCAAATTTTTATGAATGGAACGGAAGATGCACCTATCATTATGACTGACATTAACGATGATATTACTTATACTTCAGCCTCTACAAATAGATCCTCAATGGACAGAGGAAAATGGGGTGGACTCATTATTTTAGGGAAGGCCAAAATTTCCAATTCAACAGCCGAGAAAGCAGTTGAAGGAATTTTAGGCATTGAAGGTGAAACTTGGATGAACTATGGGGGCGATGATAACGCTGATAATTCAGGTTCAATCACTTATATTTCCATCAGACACTCCGGAATTTCAGTAAAGCCTGATGAGGAATTACAAGGGCTCACTCTTGGTGGCGTTGGAAATGGAACTACCATTGAAAATGTTGAAATTGTAGGAAGTGATGATGATGGTGTTGAGTTTTTTGGTGGGTCAGTGGACGTAACTAATCTCTTAATTTGGAACCACTTTGATGATGGTATTGATATTGATATGGCTTACAGTGGTACTATAAGAAATGCAATTGTAGAATATGCTGCCGATTCTGATGGTGCCTTTGAAATTGATGGAGCCAAGGTAACTACCTACGAAGCTCAGTGCACTATTGACGGTTTAACCGTATATGGACGTTATACCGAAGATGCCGCTGATTCTGACCAATTGGGTCGTATTCGTGAAAACATCCAAATCAAGATTTTAGATGCACACTATACTGGCGAAAAAGCTGAAGCTTCTAAACTGGAAGGTTTCCAATTAAACGATGGTAGTTTTACTGACGGAGCAACCTCTAAAACTTTTGGAACTGATGCGAGCGGTTCAGAAGATATTATTTTCTCCGACTGGTATTTTAACGGTGCTTTTGAACAAGCGACAGTTGTTGGTAAAAACACTGTAAATGATGCTGATGCTAGAGATATTAACACATCTTTTTCTAATTGGGCAACCATTGGAACTTCTCCGGAGAATGATCAAGGTGCAGACACAACTGCATTCAGGTGGACTTGGTGGGGCTCTGAAAATCTCTAAAAAAAAACTCTAAATTAAAAACACCAAACTGTCGTTTGGTGTTTTTTTCATTTATATACATGAAAAAAATTATTCTACTTTTTACTTCCTTTTTCACAATTGGGCTGATGGCCCAATTTTCTATTGAAGGAAAAGTGATTGATGGCGACTTTAATGATGTGTTGCCTTTTGCCAATATTCAGTTGCTTCAAATCAATAATGGAACCGCAATAAATTACAATGGGACCACCTCCGATTTTGATGGTAAATTTATTTTTGAAGATCTTCTCGCTGGAAGATATGAACTTGAATTTTCATTTGTGGGGTATGAAACTAAACGCATAACAGATATTCTTTTGGGAAGTGATAACCCCAATTCCATTATTGAAATTATTTTGGCCTCAGCAGCCTCTGAGTTACAAGAGGTGGTGGTGACCACTTCTGCACAAAACAATACGGTCAATTCAGTCTTAAATATTCAAAAAAAATCAGCTGTTCTTATTGATGGATTATCGCTGCAATCTATCAGAAAAGCAGGTGATAATGACATTGCTTCAGCCATTCGTAGGGTGCCGGGAATTTCAATTGAATCTGGCAAATACGTTTACGTAAGGGGGCTTGGAGATCGTTATAGTAAAACCTTGCTCAACGGTCTTGAAGTACCTGGTTTAGACCCAGATAGAAACACACTTCAGTTGGATATATTTCCTACCAATTTGATTGAAAATATTCAAGTGGTCAAATCTGCTTCTGCCAAACTTGATGCTGATTTTACCGGTGGAATTGTAGATATACAATTAAAAGACTTTGCCAATTCTCCAGAATATAGCGTTTCATTTGGTACTTCATATAATCCAAATATGCATTTTAACACCAATTATATTCGTGACCAACGTAGTGAAACAGACTTCTTAGGCTTTGATACCAACTATAGAAATTTGCGCATCAGTAGAACAGCTTCTATTCCTCAACCCTCAAGATCCAAACCAGAAACAGCGGTCATCACAAACTATACTAGACTGTTAAATAAAAATTTGGAACCTGTTCAAGCTACTAGTTTTGTAAATTATAATTTTGGAATAAACACATCCAATAAATTTAATGTAACTAATGATAAAAAAATAGGCTATATCGCCAGTTTAAATTATAGAAGCAACACACGGTTTTATGATGATTTTTTAAACAGCACCTACATCTTTCTAAAGAATGATCAATTGAGTTTGAACAGTCTTAATATAGGCTTGTTGGGAACAGAAGAGCGCTTTTTAAATTTTCTAACAGGCATTACCTTTAGTTCTAAGGCTTCTAAATTTAAGCTCAATTTTTTACTCATTCAAAATGGAGAATCTAATGTTAGGCAAGGGGGCTTTTCCGAATTTGTGAGTGATGATTTCTTTGGTGAAGGTAGTTTTATGACCTACACCCAACGCACCATAATGACTGCTCCTTTTTCTTATAAGCTTTTACTTAATCAAGGAAAAAGTAATTTAGAATTAAAAGGAAATGTGACTAAAGCCCTAGTAGAAGACAAAGATTTTAAAGTAACTGTTTTTGAAATTTTTGGCGATAATAATTCCTTCAAATTGTCTCCCAACGGTGCTGGTTTTCCCCAACGGCTTTGGAGAGATTTAGAAGAAGACGTAATTAATTTTCGATTAGACTATAGTACTGATTTAAGCCTTGGGTCAACTTCCATAAAAGTCGATATAGGTGCCGCTTATCTCTATAAAAACCGAATTTTTGGCACTGATTTCTACACCATCAATCACGTGGGGTCTAACCTCTATTTAAATGGGCAACCCAACAATATTCTTAAGGAAGAAAACTTATGGACTTTTACCGCAGGTTCAGGCTCTTACGTATATGGTAATTTTCAAGAAGAAAACCAATTTGATTCCACCATAGAAAAAAATAGCTGCTATGCTTCTACAGAAATTAATTTAAGCCAAAAAATAAAAGGGATTTTTGGCCTTCGGATGGAAAATTACAAACTGTTCTACACAGGGCAATCTATCGATAAAACACAATATGACAATGCCAATTTTATAAATCGTACCGATTTCTTCCCATCAGCCAATTTGGTTTATTCAGTAAATGAGGAAAGTAAAATTCGACTTTCTGGCTATACCACAACAGCCCGCCCTTCCTTTAAAGAAAGTTCTACGGCTGTCATTTTAGATCCTATCACCCTAACACGGTTTTATGGAAATGTGAATTTGGAACCCTCCATTATCAATAATTTTGATTTAAGATTTGAAAATTATAGTGAAAATGGTGAATTTACAGCCGTTAGTGGATTCTATAAAAACTTTAAAAATCCCATTGAAATTGTTCTTTTTGATCGCAGCACGCCTGATATTTTCA
>JBMYZB010000057.1:0-10568 GCA_049609945.1 Flavobacteriaceae bacterium | reverse complement strand
AGTGACCTCGGCAGGATTCAAACCTGCAACCTCTTGAGCCGTAATCAAGTGCACTATTCAGTTATGCTACGAGGCCAAAAGTTTGCAAATATAATTTTTTTAGCTCCCAAAAAAAAGGCAAAAGTTCTAATTCTTAATAGTATCTTGCATTGAACTAAATTTAAGGATGGAATTTCTTGCAATACTTGTGGGCATAGCCCTCTTGATTCAAGGTGGAGATTGGTTGATGAAAGCTGCTGTTGGGTTGTCACTACACTTGAAAATCCCAAAAATTGTTATTGGTATGACCGTTGTTTCTTTTGCTACTTCTGCACCAGAGCTCATTGTGAGTATGCAGGCTTCACTCTCTGGTTATCCTGATTTAGCCTTGGGAAATGTAATGGGTTCTAATGTTGCCAATCTGGCCTTTGTGCTGAGCATTGTTATACTAATCACGCCCATTAAAGTCTCAAAAAACTTTGTTAAGACCGATTGGAGTTTGATGTTTTTTGTGTCTTTATTGTTTTATTTTATGTTATCGCAGGATGCTGTTTTATCTCAAGTGGAAGGCCTTATCTTATTTATACTCTTATTAGCGTTTCTTTTATTTCTAGTCAAATTTCAAAAGAAAGTGGTGCTGGAAGAAACAGAAGGTACTTTGGAAATCTTGCAAATAAAACAGATTTTATGGCTACTGCCTTTGGGGGGTTTTTCTTTATGGTTAGGTTCAGAGACCTTAGTAAAAGGGGCCGTAATTTTGGCTCAGCAATTAGGTGTTAGTGAACGCATTATCAGTATATCTATTGTTTCTGTAGGAACCAGCATCCCTGAGCTTTCAGCCTCTCTTGTAGCCATTGCCAATAAAGAAAAGGCCATTTCTCTTGGCAACTTGATTGGGTCCAATATATTTAATATCCTTGCCGTTTTAGGACTCACGGCACTTGTACAGCCCTTAGAAATTGGTGATCTTTCCTTAATTAATCGGGATATATTTTGGATGCTGGGCATTTCCTTTTTGATTTTACCACTCGTTTTTTTTCCAAGAAAAAACACCTTGGGTAGATTTGAAGGAATCATACTTTTGGCCGCATATGTTTTATTTTTATATCCACTCATTTTTGGATAACCAAAAAAAAACCTCCACAAGGGAGGTTTTTAGGAATACTATGAAGCACACTAAGCAGACTTCACTGTTTTTATAATTCGTGCAGCAATTTTATATGGATCTCCATTAGAAGCCGGACGACGATCTTCCAACCAACCTTTCCAACCTTTTTCAACGGTCATGATTGGAATTCTGATGGAAGCACCTCGGTCAGAAACGCCGAAGCTAAACTCATCAATAGATTGTGTTTCGTGTTTTCCGGTGAGACGCATGTCATTGTCTGCGCCATATACCTCAATATGTTCTTTAACAACGGGTCGGAAAGCTTCACAAATTTTCTCATATGTTTCCTTAGAACCACATGTTCTTAATACGGAATTTGAGAAATTGGCATGCATACCAGATCCATTCCAATCGGTGTCACCTAGAGGTTTTGGATGCCAGTTGATTGCTAAACCATATTTTTCTCCTAAGCGCTCTAAAAGGTAACGTGCCACCCACATTTGGTCTCCAGCATCAGCAGCTCCTTTAGAAAATCCTTGAAATTCCCATTGTCCGGCAGCTACTTCAGCGTTTATTCCCTCAATATTTAAACCGGCTTCTAGACACTGATCAAGGTGTTCTTCCACCATTTCACGGCCAAAGGCATTTTTGGCTCCAGCGGAGCAGTAGAACTGGCCTTGAGGGGTTTGATCTTTTGGAAAACCCAGTGGAAGATTTGTTTCTGGATCCCATAAAAAGTATTCTTGTTCAAATCCAAACCAAAAGTCGTTATCATCATCATCGATAAGAGCGCGCCCATTTGATTCATGCGCTGAGCCATCGGCATTTAAAACTTCTGTCATAACCAACCACCCATTTTTGCGATCAGGATCAGGATATAGAGCAACAGGTTTGAGAAGACAATCTGAAGATCCCCCTTCTGCTTGTCGTGTAGAAGAACCGTCAAATGACCACAGGGGGCAATCTGAAAGTGAGCCACCAAAATCTTCTACAATTTTAGTTTTACTTCTTAAATTGGCTGTAGGCTTATAACCATCCAACCAAATGTACTCAAGTTTGGATTTATTCATAATGTTTAATTTTTTAAGAAACAAAAATAGAATTTTATCTCACTCCCCCTTTATGGAATCCAAAAGAATAAAGCGAAACAAAGAATTTTTATTAAAACCCTATTTTTTGTGGGGTAAAATTTAAAAAATCACAAAAAAATTGCCAAAACCCCCCAACTGCTTCAAAATTTTTACATTTACGAAAAATAAAATACCCAATGAATAATCTACGACAACTTAATTTGCATGCTATTGCCAAAACCCCTTTTTTCTCTGGCCAACAACAAGCTGAAGATATCTTTAATGCCTTTGGTGATGCTGTTTTTCATAATGAAATTTCACAGCAATATTTAGATAATAGTGCTTATGAACAAATTCAAACTGTTATCAGAAAAGGGAGTAAGATTAATTTGATTTTAGCTAATCAAATTGCTGCAGCTATGAAAACTTGGGCACGAGCAAAGGGAGCCACTCATTATACCCACTGGTTTCAACCCCTAACAGGATCAACCGCAGAGAAACACGATGCCCTCTTTGACCTCACTCAGGGTCATAAACTTATAGAAAAGTTTGAAGGAAATCAATTAGTACAACAAGAACCCGATGCTTCCAGTTTTCCAAGCGGGGGCATCCGAAACACCTTTGAGGCACGTGGTTATACTGCCTGGGATCCTACTTCTCCGGCCTTTATATATGACAAAACTCTTTGCATTCCCACCATTTTTGTGTCATACACTGGTGAAGCTTTAGATTATAAAACGCCTTTACTAAAATCGCTATCGACTCTTGACGAAGCGGCCACAGAAATATGTAAATATTTTGATAAGAGTATTACTAAAGTCTATGCAACCCTAGGGTGGGAGCAAGAATATTTTCTCATTGATCGTTCTTTAGTGCAAACCCGTCCAGATCTTCTGCTTTGCGGACGAACTCTTTTGGGTCATGCACCGGCCAAAGGACAACAACTCAACGATCATTATTTTGGCTCCATTCCAGGTAGGGTAATGCAGTTTATGAAAGAATTGGAACAGGAATGTATGCTTTTGGGCATTCCATTAAAGACACGCCACAATGAAGTTGCTCCCGGACAATATGAGCTTGCACCTGTTTTTGAAGAAGCTAACCTCAGCGTAGATCACAATGCCTTACTGATGGAAATTATGAAACATATAGGGCTCAAACATAATTTTGAAGTCTTTTTTCACGAAAAGCCTTTTGCCGGCATCAACGGCTCTGGTAAGCATTGCAATTGGTCGTTAATGACAGATCAGGGAATCAATTTATTGAGTCCTGGTAAAACGCCTATGAGCAACCTTCAATTTTTAACCTTTTTTATCAATACCATAGCTGCTGTCTTAAGACATGAAGCCTTGTTGGGCGCTTCAACGGCAAGTGCCAGCAATGATCTTCGTTTGGGTAATGATGAAGCTCCACCAACCATACTCTCTGTATATATTGGAAAGCAACTCCAGCAAGTGCTTCACGATTTGGAAAACGTTTCTAAAGGAAAATTATCACCAGAAGAAAAAACCGATTTGAAGTTAAATGTGGTAGGAAAAATTCCCGAAATCTTATTAGACAACACCGATCGAAATCGCACATCGCCTTTTGCTTTTACCGGAAATAAATTTGAATTCAGAACCGTGGGAGCTAAAAGCAATTGCGCTCAACCCCTAATTGCCCTTAATGCCATGGTAGCAGAGCAATTAAAAGAATTTAGGACGGCCGTGGACGTTTTGATAGATCAAAAGGGAATGAAAAAAGACGATGCCATTTTTAACCTTTTAAGAGACCGGATAAAAACCATAAAAGAAATACTTTATGAGGGGGATGGCTACAATGAGGCGTGGATTAAAGAAGCGGCTAAAAGGGGCTTGAGCAATTATACAAATACCCCCCAAGCACTTAGCGCTTTGAAAAATAAAGAAACGGTGCAGCTTTTTGAGAAATTAAATATTTTGTCTCCTCGCGAACTGCAAGCCCGCCATCAAGTGGCACTAGATGAATATACTTTGCGTATTCAAATTGAAGCACGAACACTAGGCGACTTAGCTAGAAATCACATTATTCCCACCGCTATTAAATACCAAAATATATTAATCAAAAACGTGAAAGGTATTAAAGCATTGTTTGGGAAGCAAGACAGCGTTCAAATTAAAGAACAACTTCAATTGATCAAAGCTATTTCTAACCATATCGCTGAGATCAATGCAGGTATTACCAAAATAATTAATGCCCGTAAAAAGGCCAATACAATTAATTCTAGTGAAGATCGAGCTATGGCCTATGCTAATGAAGTGCAACCCCTTTTGGAAACTATACGATACCATTGTGACAAACTTGAACTCACTGTGGATGATGAAATCTGGCCACTTGCCAAATACCGAGAATTATTATTTTTACGTTAATAACTATCTTGTGTGGGGCCACACATTTTCTTGAAAATGAACTACTTTTGAATGGTAAAAGCAAACATGAGTTCAGAGCGTTATCTATTACGTGGCGTTTCGGCGCAAAAGCAGGAGGTGCATCAAGCCATAAAAAACGTTGATAAGGGGCTTTTCCCCAAGTCATTTTGTAAAATTATTCCAGATATTCTTAGCCACAGTGATAAACACGCCTTGGTGATGCATGCCGATGGAGCTGGAACAAAATCATCTCTAGCATACATGTATTGGAAGGAAACTAATGATTTGTCGGTATGGAAGGGAATTGCGCAAGATGCTGTGGTTATGAACCTAGACGATTTACTCTGTGTGGGAATCACAAAAAATATTGTGCTCTCATCAACCATTGGTCGAAACAAAAATAAAATCCCCGGAGAAGTCATAAAAGCCATTATTGAAGGTACAGAAGAATTTATCGCCAAAATGAAACCCTATGGCGTGGAGATCCAAAGCGCCGGTGGAGAAACCGCTGACGTGGGTGATTTGGTTCGTACTATAATTGTAGATTCAACTGTGACTGCTCGCATAAAACGTGCCGATGTTATTGATAATGCCAACATTCAAGCTGGGGATGTAATTGTAGGTTTGGCGTCTTTTGGACAAGCCCAATATGAGGAGGAATATAATGGCGGTATGGGAAGCAACGGTTTAACTTCTGCTAGACACGACGTATTAGCCAAAAAGTGGGCCGAAAAATATCCGGAAAGCTTTGATCCTGAGTTGCCTGCTGAATTGGTCTACTCTGGCAGTAGAGACCTCACCCAAAAGTTGGAACATATGCCACTTGATATCGGTAAAATGGTGCTGTCTCCCACTCGAACATATGCCCCCATAATGCAAACTATTTTTGAAGAGGTTGGGCGTCATAACATTCATGGTTTGATACATTGCAGCGGGGGTGCACAAACCAAAATTCTGCATTTTGTTGAACAACTGCACATTATTAAAGACAATCTTTTTGAACCACCTGCCTTGTTCCAAATAATCCAAAAGGAATCGGGCACTTCCAATAGAGAAATGTATCAAGTTTTTAATATGGGCCACCGTATGGAATGCTACGTGCCAAAAAAAGTTGGAGAGCACATAATGGCAATTGCAGATCAATTTGGCGTTGAGAGTAAAATTGTGGGTAGGGTAGAGGCAGCATCTAAAAAGAAACTTACCATAGAACTACCCAATGAACGTTTGGAATATTAAACCTAAAAGCAAAGTGAGAAAGAGTAATTTACTGTTTTTTACACTCATTTTATTGGGTCAACAATTCCTTCTAGCTCAAGATGATTTGTTTGCCCAAATAGAGAACGAAAATCCTCCAGAAGAATCCTTACTGCCTTCAAAAATGTTAGTGACTCAACGTATTTTTTGGGGAGAAAATGGCCTTTTACGAAAAACTAAACTAGCTCCGCTAAACAAAATAAATAGAGAAAAAGAACTTAAATTTAGAAGAAACATGTTGAAAGCACACCAAGTGTTGGGATTTTTGACCCTCACAGGCATGGCAGCACAAGGGGTTATGGGAAACAAACTATATAAAGGCGAACGCAATTCGTACAAGGCGCACAAAACAATTGGAAACCTTATCACAGCTAGTTATTTTACGGGAGCTTCTCTATCGCTCTTTGCACCCCCACCCTTAGTCTCCAAAAAAACCCAAGGATTAAGTTCTATAAAGGCGCATAAATGGTTGGCTTCGATCCATTTTTCTGCTATGGTGGCCACCAATATTTTGTCCGAAGAAAATCGAAAATACCACCGGGCAGCTGCTTACACTCTTTTTGCTAGCTATGCGACCGCTATTTTAGTTTTTAAATTTTAAAAAAATGAAATATATTTTTTCGATTGTATTGGTGTTTCAGTTTTTTTTGACTTATGGGCAAGCCCCCACTTGGAAAATTGTTCCAAATGAATCGGTCATTTCCTACAAGGCTAAACACTTGTTGCATGCTTGGCAAGGGGTTAATAATAATGTTTTAGGATTAGCGGTGGTTGATCCAATTTCAAAATCTGTAAATCGATTGGCGGTTATGGTTTATGTGCGAGACTTTGACAGCAATAACAGCAGTAGAGATGCCCATGCTCTTGAGGTATTAGAAGCCCTACAATTTCCACAAGTAAAATTCTACACTGAATCGATGGAGAGACAAGGGGAATATGTCAAACTATTAGGAACCCTCGAATTTCATGGTGAGAAAGTAGCACTAGAAGTGGTTGGATTAGCTCAATGGACAGCAAAAAAGTTAAAATTAAATGGTACTTTTGAAATTAGACCAACACAATTCAAAATTGAATTGCCCTCCTTTATGATGGTCCCAATGGAAGATGAGTTGGTCTTTGATTTTGACTTGACTTTTCAAAAACAAGAGAAATAAAAATAATCGTTTAGGAAAAGAATTAATGTTAGAAAAACTTAAAATAATACAACAACGTTTTGATGAGGTATCTGACCTAATCATTCAACCGGAAATTATTGCCGACCAAAAACGCTATATCCAATTAAACAAAGAGTATAAAGACCTTTCTGCATTAGTAACCAAAATGAATTCTTATGAAATGCTTTTGTCTAACGTGGCAGAGGCTGAGGCTATGCTTAAACAAGAAACCGATGCTGAAATACTTGAAATGGCCCGAATGGAATTGGAGCAGGCCAAAGAAAACTTACCTCATCTGGAAGAAGAAATAAAACTAATGCTTATTCCTAAAGACCCTGAAGATGCTAAAAATGTTGTGATTGAAATTAGAGCTGGAACGGGGGGAGATGAAGCCAGTATTTTTGCGGGTGATTTGTATCGTATGTACACCAAATATTGCCAAACACAGGGGTGGTCATGCAGTTTGGTGGATGCCAATGAAGGTACTGCTGGCGGATTTAAAGAAATTATTTTTGAAGTAAACGGTGAAGATGTTTATGGCACTTTAAAATACGAATCTGGGGTACACCGGGTGCAGCGTGTTCCACAAACCGAAACACAAGGGCGCGTACATACCTCTGCAGCCACCGTAATGGTGCTTCCTGAAGCTGAAGAATTTGATGTGGATATTGATATGAATGAAGTCCGTATTGATTACTTCTGTTCATCAGGCCCTGGAGGGCAGTCGGTAAATACTACCTATTCAGCCGTGCGTCTGACTCACGAACCCACTGGAATTGTGGCTCAGTGTCAAGACCAAAAATCTCAACACAAAAACAAAGATAAGGCTTTGAAAGTGCTCCGTTCTCGCTTATATGAGTTGGAATTACAGAAAAAACTTGCTTCTGATGCTGCCAAGCGTAACGCATTGGTTTCTTCAGGCGATCGATCGGCTAAAATCCGAACCTATAATTATCCACAAGGAAGGGTTACCGACCATCGCATTGGACTAACCCTTTATGATCTTCCAAATATCATCAATGGTGATGTTCAAAAATTAATTGATGAGTTGTTGCTTTATCAAAACACTCAAAAAATGAAGGAGGCTGGAGAGGAAGTCTTATGAATCAAAACCTTCTCATAGAACAAATAAAACAAAAGCAATCCTTTTTGTGTGTTGGGTTAGATGTTGATTTAGAAAAAATCCCTTCTTTTCTTAAAGCGGTTGATGATCCTCTTTTTGAATTTAGCAAGGCCATAGTAGATGCAACGGCGCCCTATGCGGTTGCTTTTAAACCTAACATTGCTTTTTTTGAGGCCTATGGAGCTAAGGGGTGGACCTCTTTAGAAAAACTCATTGCTTATTTAAACAATGCCTACCCTGAGATTTTTACCATTGCAGATGCCAAAAGGGGAGACATTGGTAATACTGCTGCTCGATATGCCATAGCCTTTTTTGAAACGCTAGGTTTTGATGCTGTTACTGTTGCGCCTTATATGGGTCGAGATGCTGTAGAACCTTTTTTAACGTTTTCCAACAAACATGCCATATTATTGGGATTAACCTCCAACAAGAGTGCCACTGACTTTCAATATACCCTTGAGGGCAGTACGCCTCTTTATGAAAAAGTACTCACCCTAAGTCAGCAGTGGAAAAACGCATCACAGCTCATGTATGTGGTGGGTGCCACCAAACCAGAAGCTTTAAAAAAAATCAGAACCCTTTTGCCGCAAGCTTTCCTTTTAGTTCCGGGTGTGGGGGCTCAAGGCGGCCAATTAGCAGCAGTGGCAAATGCAGGACTCAATGCCCATGGAGGGTTGTTAGTCAACTCTTCTCGCGGAATCATATATGCTGGTATAGATAGAGGGTTTGCTAAAGCAGCAGCTAAACAAGCCCAAATACTTCAGCAAGAAATGCAGATGTATTTATCTAAAATGAATATTATCTAATGCTACATTATTCTTGTTTAAAAAATACAGACCCAAATGTCTCCTGGCTCACGTTTATTCATGGGGCAGGTGGGAATTCTTCTATTTGGTATCCTCAAGTTCGATTTTTTAAGCGGTTTTATCATTTATTACTTATCGATTTAAGGGGACATGGTAAATCGGCCGATCACCATTTTGAAGAAGATTATACTTTTGACAATGTGACGGCAGACATTGTAGCGGTGTTGGATCAAGAAAAAGTCGAAAAATCTCATTTTGTAGGCATTTCTTTGGGTAGTATTCTCATCCGAAAACTAGCTGACAGTCATCCTGAGCGTATGTCAAAACTTATTTTGGCAGGAGCCATATTAAATTTAAATTTGCGCTCTAAATGTCTTATGTACTTAGGCAAAGCCACCCAGTCTTTATTGCCTTTTATTTGGATTTATTCCTTCTTTGCCTATGTAATAATGCCCTATAAAAATCATCGTGAAGCACGATCTCTATTTATTCGTGAAGCCAAAAAATTATCTCAGCAAGAATTTTTGCGCTGGTATAAACTTACACACGATTTGATGCCTCACCTCAAATATTTTAGACAAAAAAAGATCAAAATTCCTACCCTTTATATTATGGGAAATCAAGATTATATGTTTTTGTCTTTTGTGAAAAAGAACGTGGCTCAAGATAAAAGTGCCAACTTATTAGTGCTGAGCAAATGTGGACATGTGGTAAATATTGAGCGCCCAGAGGAATTTAACCAAGGGATGTTGCATTTTCTTCAAACGGACTAAGTAAATACAACCGTTTTATTGTTGTAAACCATCACCTTTCTTTCGGTGTGTAATTTTAATGCACGCAGCAGCACCAAGCGTTCCAAGTCTCTTCCTTTGTCAATAAAGTCTGACACATTATGGGCATGAGACACTCGGGTAATATCTTGTTCAATAATGGGTCCGGCGTCCAATTCTTCGGTCACATAGTGGCTGGTGGCCCCAATAATTTTAACCCCTCTTTCAAAGGCCGAGTGGTAGGGCTTGGCACCCGGAAAGGCCGGTAGAAAGGAATGGTGAATGTTGATAATTTTATGCGGATAGTGGTCTATGATTTTGCCAGAAACAATTTGCATATAGCGGGCCAAAACCACACAATCTACTTGGTGTTTTTGTAGCAATTCCAGTTGCTTTTGTTCGGCCTCAGATTTATTTTCTTTAGTTACTTTGATATGATAGAACGGCAAATCAAATCGTTTGGCAATATGTTCTAAATCTTTGTGATTACTGAGCACAAATGGAATTTCGCAATGCAATTTTCCAGCTTGTTGCTGTGCCAAAATATCATAAAGACAATGCTCATATTTAGAGACAAAAACAGCTAATTTGGGTTTTTTTTCTTCCAAATAAAAAGCACAATTTAATTCAAAAGGAATTCCTAGTTCGGTATTAAAAACCTGTTTAAACTCCTCAAAAGATGGGCCGTTAAAATGTCCTTCAATAACCACCCGCATAAAAAAAGCACTATGGATGCGGTCCACATATTGATCAATATAAACAATGTTGCCTTGCCTTTGGTGAATAAAACTAGTAACGGCAGCAATAATCCCTTTTTTGTCATGGCAGTGCATTAACAATATCAAACGTTTCATGAACTGAGTTTAAAAATTTATGCAAAATACTAAAACCATTGGTTATAGTAGCTTGTCAAAACT
>JBMYZB010000056.1:0-10632 GCA_049609945.1 Flavobacteriaceae bacterium | reverse complement strand
AATAATTTCTTTTTCCATGCTAATTTTGCGCAAAAGTACGTCAGGAAACTTTAAAAACCAAAAGGGTTTCTAAAGTTTATTGATTAAATGTGATGATCTAAAATTCACTACTTTTAAAAAAAAATACAATGGATCGTCTGCCTGCCTATCAACAACAATTTTTAACCTATTTAGAATCCCAAAAGTGGCCAACGCAACCCGCCCAGTTATATGCTCCCATTTCATACATTTTAGCCTTGGGTGGAAAAAGATTACGGCCTGTTTTAACCTTGATGAGTGCCCATGCCTTTGGTGAAAAATCGGAAGCTGCATTACCGGCCTCTTTGGCGGTTGAGTTGTTTCATAATTTTACGCTACTACATGATGATATTATGGATGAAGCTCCCTTGCGAAGAGGACAACCCACTGTGCATATGCGTTGGGACAACAATACTGCTTTACTTTCTGGAGATGCGCTAATGATAGCCTCCTATCAAGCCCTAGAACCATATCCTGATGCTCTTCATAGCTCCTTAACGCGCTTGTTGAGCCAAACCGCTATTGCGGTTTGTGAAGGGCAGCAAATGGATATGGATTTTGAAACCAAGCAAGAAGTTACAGAGGCAGCTTATCTCGAAATGATTGGTTTGAAAACAGCTGTATTGTTGGGTTGTGCCCTTCAAATGGGAGCCCTGGTGGGAGGTGCCTCCCTTGATGCAGCCAAGGGCATTTATCAATTTGGCTATGCACTTGGCGTGGCCTTTCAAATTCAAGATGATTATTTAGATGCTTTTGGCGATCCTAAAACCTTTGGAAAACAAGTGGGAGGAGATATAATTGAAAATAAAAAAACCATGCTTTACCATCAAACGCTTCATTTAGGTAATGATCAGCAAAAAGAAGCCTTATTGGTGCATTTCAAATCCCAACCCAAAAACCCTGCTTATAAAATTAAAGCGGTTTGTGATTTATTTACGGCTTCTGGGGCAAAAAAAGCTTGCGAGAAAAAAGTACATAACCATACTACTCAGGCATTGGATCAACTAGAAACAGTGGCCCTATCTAGTGAAGGAAAAGCTGAGTTTGAGCAGTTTGCAAAAACCCTAATGTCTCGATCTCTTTAAAAGAACCTTTTAAAAAGGGCGATTAAAAAAAGTCTGATTTGTGAACCTTGAAAAGAACTCATAATCTTTAACTCTTCCCAAAAGTGGGTTTCTTCGGAAAGAAATCGGAATAACAAATGCGGTTTGTTTTTTTCAAATAAACGGGAAAAAAGGACACTTCCTTGGGCGTTAAATTGAGATAAAACATCTAAAAACAACAAATCATAAACCCAAAAACGATTTCTTTTCTGAAACTGATCTAAAGGTTTTTGCTTTTTAAGAAAACGGACTAGACGCTGCGTTTTTTGCTCTGTATTTTTAAACGTGTAGCCTGTACTGGCTTTGGTCCACCCGCCGGCCGTGCCAATATGTAACAAACGAGCGGTGTTGTGTTGAGACATCGGATAGCTGCACATAGGAATGGTGCCTTGCTCTTTTTCAACAATGGTAAAAGAAACCCCGAGCTTTTCCAAATAGGCTTCTAGACCTTGTTCATACTTTTTGCGTTCTAAAAGCTTTTCTGAAAATAGGGTGTATTCAACCAACGCTTTTTTGGTGTCAAAGGGGAGTACATAAATGAATCGAGTATTGCCTTTTTGTGGTATGGAAAAATCCATAAACGTCATTTGGTTTGGGTCAAAAAAATCTGTTTCGGTCTCAATAAACCAACCTAAAAAATGTTGCTGTAAAACAGGATACCTTTTTTGCTCATAGAGAATTTTAGGATCAAAAAGACTTGAAAAAGCTTGTGCCCCACAAAACGTATGATTCTTTGTAGTAACCACCACTTCATTGGCTAGGCTTTCAATGGTTTCAATGGTTTCTCTAACTATTTTGCAATGAGAAGACTGTTCTAACGCAGCATATATTTTTTGATAAAAAGGAGCTGAGCGAAGCATCTTGTATACCAAAGGATTAAATTCAAAATCTGATTGCAAGCTATCCGATTTAAATTTTCCCTCTTCCCATTGATGATTGATTAGATCATCAAAAGCCCCATTTGGTGCTTCCCAAAAACACCAAGTCCGGTCGTTTTGGGTTTTTTTATCTTTCTCAATAAGGAGAATCTGCTTTTCTTTAAAATAAGGATCTAAAATCAACTGATGTGCCAATAGCAATCCTGAGGCACCTCCCCCGCAAACAATATAATCGTAGACAATTGTTTTCATAGCGATCTAAAAGTAAGAAAAAGTTCAGAAGTGAGTGACTTTTATTTAAAACTCCTTAGTTTTGCTTTGGTTTTAAAGGCTTAGTTTTATGGATGCCATTCTGTCTTTTTTTAAAAATATAAATCCCATTTTAGGGGCGTTATATGCCACTCTTTTTACTTGGGGGTTAACCGCCCTTGGAGCAGCCATGGTTTTTTTTGTAAAACAAATGAATCGTTCTGTTTTAGATGGCTTGCTTGGTTTTACGGGCGGGGTAATGGTGGCGGCAAGTTTTTGGAGTTTATTAGCTCCGGGCATTGAAATGAGTCCTGGCGAAGGCTTTTTTAAAGTGATTCCTTCAGCTTTGGGTTTTGCCCTAGGGGCCTTGTTTATTTTTGGATTGGACAAAGTTTTGCCTCACATTCATATCAACTTTAAAGAAACAGAAGGTATTAAAACTCCTTGGCATAAAACAACACTTTTGGTATTGGCCATTACCCTGCACAACATTCCAGAAGGTTTGGCTGTTGGGGTTTTGTTTGGAGGTGTAGCGGCTGGTATTCCTGAAGCCTCTATTTCGGGGGCAGTGGCTTTGGCCATAGGTATTGGCATCCAAAATTTTCCTGAGGGCATTGCGGTTTCTATGCCTTTACGCAGGCAAGGGGTTTCACGTTTAAAAAGCTTTTGGTATGGACAACTTTCTGCAATTGTAGAACCTGTGGCTGCTGTTTTTGGAGCAGTAGCGGTTACTTTTTTTACGCCTTTATTACCCTATGCCTTAGCATTTGCCGCCGGAGCGATGATTTTTGTGGTGGTTGAAGAAGTGATTCCAGAAACCCAACTTGATAAATATACAGACGTGGCCACACTGGGTTTTATTGGCGGCTTTATTGTGATGATGACTCTAGATGTTGGCCTGGGTTGAATCGTCAAAATTTTTCCACCCTTGGGCAGTGAGAGGAATTTGCTGACCCAAGCCTGTGATTAACTGATTGCCTTGAGACAAATCAACAGCATGGCCAACAATTGTTAAAAGCGGATGCCCTTTGATCTTTTCATAGTTTGCTTGCGGCACAGTAAACAAAAGTTCATAATCTTCTCCGCCGTTTAGGGCTGCTGTGATACTATTTATTTTGAATTCTTCACAAACAGAAACTACTTCTGGATCAATAGGAATTTTATCTTCATAAATATGGAACCCAACATTTGAAGCTTTAGAAAGGTGTAAAATTTCTGAGGAAAGGCCGTCGCTAATATCAATCATGGCGGAGGGTATAATTTGAAGGGTTTCTAGAAGTTGAACCACATCTTTTCGAGCTTCGGGTTTGAGTTGTCGGCCCACACTGTAGGTATAGGAAGAAAGGTCAGGCTGGAGGTTGGGATTCACTTTAAAAACAGCTTTTTCTCGCTCTAATATTTGTAATCCTGCAAAGGCTCCCCCCAAATCACCACTCACCACCAAGAGGTCATTGGATTTAGCTCCAGCCCGAGACACAAGTTTTTTCTTTTCCACACTGCCTAGAGCGGTAATAGAAAGAAGTAACCCAGTGGTGCTGGTGCTTGTATCGCCCCCAATGAGATCGATTTTATAATTTTTGCAAGCCAAAGCTATGCCTGTATATAATTCGGTTAAAGCTTCTACGGGAAAACGATTAGACACAGCCACAGACACGGTAATCTGTTGGGGGTGTGCATTCATAGCATAGAGGTCTGAAAGGTTTACCACCACGGCTTTATAACCCAAATGTTTTAAGGGTACATAGCTCAAATCAAAATGAACCCCTTCCACCAAAAGATCTGTGCTCACAACTGTTTGTGCGTTTTGATGATGTACCACAGCAGCATCATCACCTATACCTAATATGGTGCTTTTCTGTTCGCATTTAAAGGATTTGGTGAGATGTTCTATCAACGCAAATTCACCCAAAGCAGACAAAGGTGTTTTAGCATTTTCTTTGTTTTCTAGCATGGGACAAAAATAGTGAGGAATTAGAATTTTTAAAGATTTTATTATGGGAATTCAAGAATACAACCGGAAAATAATTTAGTATTTTTGCTGAAAAAAGATGCGACATTTCCCCTTTTTAGCTACACTTCTTTACCTATTTATTTTTTTATCATGCACCAAAGAAAACATTTCGAACCCTGAAGAGGATGCTTCTGGTTTAAACGAAAATGATGAACCCTCAGTGGTAGAAGAGGAGCCTCAAATACGTAGCAACATTCCCTGTGAAAATGGGTTAGCGGGAGGCTATCCTTGCTCTGGTTTTGATCTTGTGTCTTATGTGCCCATCAATTTTTTGGGCGGTAAAGAAGCCAATGACAGTTGGGGGTGGACAGATCCAGAAACGGAAATCGAGTATGCTATAATTGGGGTAGATGATGGCACTTATTTTCTTGACTTGAGCCAGCCCGATGCTCCTGTTGTTTTAGGTGTTTTGCCCACAGCCACAAAACCCAGCATATGGAGAGATATAAAAGTATATCAAAATCACGCTTTTATTGTCAGTGAGGCAGAGGGTCACGGTCTGCAAGTTTTTGATTTAACAAAATTGCGCACGGCCACCCCAAATCAAACATTTTCTGCCGATGCACGTTTAACAGATTTTGGAAACGCCCATAACATTGCTATCAATGAAGAGAGCGGTTTTGCCTATGTGGTGGGAAGCAATCTATATAATGGAGGCCCCGTTTTTATTGACATAAATGATCCTAAAGCACCACAACATGTGGGTGGATATGAAGAAGATAGCTATACACACGACGCTCAAATTGTAATGTATAAAGGGCCTGATGCAGCGTTTTCTGGGCGTGAAATTTTTATTGGAAGTAACAGCGTGGGCGGAGAAAACAATCAAGTGGTAATTCTTGACGTTACCCAAAAGGAAAATCCACAAAAGATCACTTCCATCACCTATTCTAATGGAGGCTATGCTCACCAAGCTTGGCTATCGGAAGACCAAAAATATTTAATTTTTGGAGATGAATTAGATGAAATCATGCGGGGTGTTAAAACCCAAACACGTATTATTGATTTGAGTACCTTAAACGAGCCCAAATTTCACATGGATTATTTTGGCCCCACCAAAGCCATAGACCATAATGGTTATGTGAAAGGAACCACTTTTTTTATGGCCAACTACAGCTATGGAATGCGTGCTGTGGATATCACACAAATTGAACAAAAAAATCTTTCTGAAGTAGGTTTTTTTGATACCTACCCAACGCATAACAACACAGAATTTGTAGGGGCTTGGAATGTATATCCGTATTTTGAAAGTGGCCATATTCTTATTAGCGATATCAATTCTGGTTTATTTTTGGTTAAGGCTCAAGCAAAATGAAATACCTTTTGCATGGTTTTGGGGGTCTTATACTTTCCGCTTGCACATCAGACTTTGATCAAGCCTTGCAAGAAGTAAGGCCCCCAGACAAAGACTTTCAAGAGGTACAGGTTTTTGGCGGAACCAATGAAGACATTGCGCACAACGTGGTGGCCACTCCAGATGGCGGCTTTGCGGTGATTGGTAATACCCAAAGTTCTGATGGAGATTTTAGTTTTAAAACCACCAATGACAGTGATTTTTTTGTCTTTAAATTTGATGCTAACAATGCGTTGGAGTGGACCAAAACCTATGGCGGTACAGGAGATGATAGGGGCTATGATTTGGTTGCCCTCAAACAAGGAGGCTATGTTTTATTGGGCTACAGCTCTAGCAGTGATGGCGATGCTTCTCGTAACGAGGGAATGCATGACCATTGGGTTATTCGAATCGACAATCAGGGAGCCCTACTTTGGGAAAAAAGTTTTGGCTTTGCTGGACATGACCACGCATATAACATTATAGAAACCTCTGATGGTGGTTTTTTCTTCAATGGGTTTTTGGATGTAACAGCTTCAGGAGGTGCTGGCCAAGACGGAAAAAGTCCTCCCCAAGGGCGTCACGGAGTTGGGGAATTTTGGGCCCAAAAAATTGATGCTCAAGGGAATTTGCTCTGGCGTAATTATTATGGGGGAACCAATAACGACCGATCGTATGATGCTATACAAACTTCTGACGGCAATTATCTCATCACAGGTTCATCTGAAAGCACAGATGTTGATATTACTCAACCAAAGGGAAGCTATGACATTTGGGTAGTTAAAATTAGCCCTCGTGGGAAAATACTTTGGGAACGCTCCTTTGGTGGTAGTGCCTATGACAGTGCCGCCGCTGTGATTGAAAATCCTCTAGGAAATTATCTTGTGGTGGGTCAATCTTTGAGCTCGGATGGAGACATTGAGAAGCCCCTTGGCAATTCAGATATTGTATTGGTTGAAGTGGGCCAAGAGGGTAATCAGGCAACAGTAAAGAACATAGGAACTCCCAATTTTGATGCTGGGCAAGATCTTTTACCCTTGTTAGACGGAAGTCTTCTAGTGTTGGGCAATACTGTGAGCAACACCTCTTTAAGCGCAGCGCAAACCAATGAAAATAAGGCTTTAGTTCTTCATCAATTGTTTCCATTTAACCAAAAGCCCAAGCAATATGTGCTTGATGGATTGGGAGTTGAACAGCCTTATGCCCTAGCTCAAAAACAAGATGGTACTGTGGTGGTGGTAGGGAGCACCACCAGTTCAGACCCACCTTTTCAACCCGCTTTTGGAGCCGTCGATATTTTTATTGCATTTTGGAATTAGAAATTCTGATTTGAAAATAGTTTAAATCAATAGCTGAACCCACGCAATCATTAGAAATAGCTTATATTTACACCTAAAATTGATTAATTCTATAGTAGAATGATTAAGGTTGCCGAAAGTGCTAAAGAAAAAGTGTCGCGCTTAATGCAAGAAGAAGGATTTGATCCCATGAAAGATTATATCCGGGTGGGCGTTAAAAGTGGTGGATGCTCTGGCTTGTCTTATGAATTAAAATTTGACAATGCCTTGCATTCTGAAGATAAGCTCTTTGAGGACAATCAAGTAAAAATAGTGGTAGATAAAAAAAGTTTACTCTATTTGATCGGTACCACTTTAGAATATTCCGGTGGCCTCAACGGGAAGGGATTTGTGTTTAACAATCCCAATGCACAACGCACCTGCGGTTGTGGAGAAAGTTTTTCACTCTAAACCAGAAGAAAAATGAGCTATACTGAAGAAGAATTAAAAAAAGAACTGGAAACCAAAGAATATGAATATGGTTTCTACACCGATATTGAATCTGAAACTTTTCCGAAAGGATTAAATACAGATATTGTTCGTCAAATTTCAATAAAAAAAGGGGAGCCCGAATGGATGACTCAATGGCGGCTTGATGCTTTTGAAGCTTGGAAAGAAATGGAAGAACCAAACTGGGTTAATGTAAATTATACCAAACCCAATCTCCAAAACATATCCTATTATTCGGCACCCAAAAAGAAAGACCAATACAAAAGCTTAGATGAGGTAGATCCTGAATTGTTGGAGACTTTTAGCAAATTGGGCATTTCTTTAGAAGAACAAAAACGTTTGGCCGGAGTTGCGGTAGATATTGTGATGGATTCTGTTTCTGTGGCTACCACCTTTAAGGAAACACTTGCCGAAAAAGGGATCATCTTTTGTTCCATTTCAGAGGCCATTCGAGAACATCCTGAATTGGTAAAAAAATATATAGGTACCGTAGTGCCTCCAAAAGATAATTACTATGCAGGTTTAAACAGTGCTGTTTTTAGCGATGGTTCTTTTTGTTATATTCCCAAGGGTGTGCGCTGCCCAATGGAGCTTTCCACTTATTTCAGAATTAACCAAGCCGGAACAGGCCAGTTTGAACGCACTTTAGTTATTGCAGATGAAAAGAGTTATGTGAGTTATTTGGAAGGCTGCACGGCCCCCTCGCGTGATGAAAATCAATTGCACGCAGCTGTGGTAGAACTCATTGCCCTAGATGAAGCTGAAATCAAATATTCAACCGTACAAAATTGGTATCCTGGAGATGCAAAAGGAAAAGGTGGTGTGTTTAATTTTGTGACCAAAAGGGGTTTATGCCACACCCGATCAAAAATTTCTTGGACCCAAGTGGAAACCGGTTCGGCCGTTACTTGGAAATATCCTTCTTGTGTGCTTAAAGGAGATCATTCCATTGGTGAATTTTATTCTATTGCTGTGACCAATAACCACCAGCAGGCAGACACTGGAACCAAAATGATTCACTTAGGAAAAAACACACGAAGCACCATTATCTCTAAAGGCATTTCAGCTGGAAAGTCGCAAAACAGCTATCGCGGTTTGGTACAAATTAGTAGTCGTGCCAAAAACGCACGGAATTTTTCACAATGCGATTCTCTGCTGATGGGGAATGATTGTGGTGCCCACACGTTTCCCTACATAGAAGCTAAAAACAATACCGCCCAAATTGAACATGAAGCCACCACCAGTAAAATTGGTGAAGACCAAATTTTTTACTGCAACCAAAGAGGCATTGACACTGAAAAAGCCATAGCACTTATTGTAAATGGATTTAGTAAGGAAGTGCTTAATAAACTGCCCATGGAATTTGCCGTAGAAGCCCAAAAACTATTGGAAATCTCCTTAGAAGGTTCTGTAGGTTAAAATAGAACATATGCTAACAATAGAAAATTTACACGCTCAGGTTGAGGGTAAAGCCATTTTAAAAGGAATTGATCTAGACATCAAAGCTGGAGAAGTGCATGCCATAATGGGGCCTAATGGATCAGGAAAAAGTACCTTATCATCTGTGGTGGCCGGCAACGAAGATTATGAAATAACAAAAGGAAAAATGTTGCTAAGAGGCAAAGACTTGGCAGACCTCAGTGCAGAGGAACGTGCGCATGAAGGCATTTTCCTTTCCTTTCAGTATCCAGTAGAAATACCCGGCGTATCGGTCACTAATTTTATTAAAACAGCCATCAATGCCAACCGAAAAGCACAAGGCTTGGAAGACTATCCGGCCGGAGAATTACTCAAAAAAATTAGAGAAAAAGCCAAGCTCCTTGATATAGAATCGAAATTTTTATCACGCTCATTAAATGAAGGCTTTTCTGGCGGTGAAAAGAAGAGAAACGAAATTTTTCAAATGGCCATGTTAGAGCCTGCGCTAGCTATTTTGGATGAAACCGATTCTGGACTTGATATCGACGCCTTAAAAATTGTGGCTAATGGAGTAAATAAACTCCGTAATAAAGACAATGCCATTTTGGTGATTACGCACTATCAGCGTTTGTTAGAATATATTGTGCCCGATTTTGTGCATGTACTTTTTGACGGAAAAATCGTAAAGTCAGGCACCAAAGAATTAGCACTGGAGCTGGAAGCAAAAGGATACGATTGGATTAAAGAACTGGCCTAAGATGGAATTTAAAGAAAAATTGCTCTCTTCCCATTTCACCCTCGATGAAAACATTGAGATTTTTGAGTCGGTACAACAAAAAAGGATAAAGGCCCTTAAAATTTTTGAGGAAAAAGGGTTTCCTACCAAAAAAGAGGAAGCTTGGAAATATACTTCCCTCCAAAACTTGGTTGGGCAAGATTATGCTATTTTTCCTAAGGCGGAGACGACCATTGCCTTAAGCAAAGTCAAAAAATATTTTTTATATGACACCGATACATATAAAATTGTATTTATTGATGGAGTATACACGCCTTTTCTTTCCGATACCACTCATGATGGATTAGACGTTTGCTTGATGTCCGCTGCCTTAACAAAACCCAAATATCGGGATTTGATAGACACCTATTTTGATCAAATTGCTCCAGAACAGGAAAGTTTAACTGCACTCAACACCTCTTATGCACGTGAGGGAGCCTATATTTATATTCCTAAGAGTGTTGTGGCCGAAAAACCCATTGAAATTATCCATTTTGCCTCTGGTGATGAAAAGGCACTTTGGTTGCAACCCCGCAATTTGATCGTATTAGATCAAAATGCACAATGTCAAATTATTGAACGGCATCAAAGCTTAAAAGAACATCCGGTGGTAACCAACAACGTCACAGAAATTTTCTTACATCAAGATGCTTTTTTAGACTATTATAAACTACAAAATGATTTACCTACGGCTTGCTTGATAGACAATACTTATATTTCCCAAGAAAAAAACAGCCACGCTAGTGTTCACACTTTTTCGTTAGGGGGTAAATTGGTACGAAATAATTTGAATTTTTATCATAAAGGGCAACATGTGCTCTCCACCTTAAAGGGGGTTACTATCTTAAAAGACAAACAACATGTGGATCATTCCACCTTGGTACACCATGCCCATCCCAATTGCGAAAGTCATCAAGATTATAAAGGTATTTTTTCGGAACGTTCTGAGGGTGTATTCAACGGAAAGATTTTAGTAGATAAAATTGCGCAAAAAACTAATGCTTTTCAGCAGAACAACAATATTTTGATAGATGATAAAGCTACGATCAACACCAAACC
>JBMYZB010000055.1:0-10713 GCA_049609945.1 Flavobacteriaceae bacterium | reverse complement strand
GGCATTTTTGAATCTTGCGACCAAATAACATGTAAGGTCACAAAACAAAACATAAACATTACTTTTTTCATAATAATATAGTTTATTCAAATATAAAGTAAGTAAAGAAATTTTTACATTCATTTCTACTAAGATTACGTTGTAATATAAAAATCACTACTTTAAATACCTAAATTAGCACTAACTTTACTTAAATAGATTATGAAGCACTTTCTTTTATATTCTTTCTTGCTTTTTTGTCTTTTTGCTTGTTCAACCAATGCGTTGGAAAATGACGGAGAATACAAAAGAATTGAAGGAAGCGAAGAAATAAGAGCAAGAGTTGCCATAAATCAAAAACTTTTCAAACTTAACGCCAGAGAAAATCAGAATTTAAATCAAACGGTATCCTATGAGGTAGTATTAATCGATGAAGAAATAGATTCTATTCTTTTTAATTTTCCTGATGGAGATCCAAACTCCATTTCCGATCAGATAAATCCAGAGATAATATTTAACACCTACGGAAAAAAAGAGGGAAATGTGGTGCTCACCAAAATTGACACTACCTTTAATAACACCATTATTGTTTCAAAAGACACCATAAACATAAACAGTCCAGAAATTATTTTCACTGAATCGGATTGGTCTTCCTATACCATTAGCAATGCCAATCAAAATTGGATGTTCTTACCACAATCACTTTTAATTGATGATTCTTCTCCAAAAGAAAATAATTTACCCGAAGAAGCCCTAGCATCATTTTCCGGATTTTCAAATAAACAGATTGAAGGAAGTATTGAATTTTGTGTTGATTTTAAAAATTCGAACTCAAAAAAAACAAATGCGCGAGATAAATTTTTAGAAATAGACATCAATGATGAGCTTGTTTGGGATGCCAATCGTTTTGAACCAGGGATGTGTTATAAGGAATCATTTCGCTTTAAGGTTAAAGAAGATGATTTTGACTTAAAGATTAAAAAATACCCAACAATTGCCACCTCAGATTGGACAATGAATGTGATTGAATCTCAATTGTTCTACAGAGCTGTGCAATCAAGTGTGGCTGGAACCACCACCTCTGCAACAACAGCTTCTCAAAGTCAAAATGCTGAAGACCCCCCCAACTGTTTACTGGTTGAATGTGAAACTTTTGTGGTAACTAACACCCTAAATATTGAGCTTTATGAACTTGTTGGGCAAAATAAAATTTTTGGGTACTATGAAAACGCTAAAAATTTAAATGCTAAAGCAACTCTTTCTCTAGCAACTGCTGCTGACTTCGCTTTTGGAACATCAAATGGAAGAAATATAAAACTAGGAGCAGATCCAATTTTGATTAAACAAGGAGAAAATAAGATTACATTCAACCTTGAGGAGGGTTTACCCTCGAGTTACTTTATTGAAGGGAAAAGAAGTAATGTGCCTAAAAACATGACTGACAATGAAGAATTAATCTTATTAACAATCAAGGGTTTAGAGCTTAAGTTGTTGGAGTAAATAGTTAGAAACCCAAAGGTTTTTGGGGTTGTATAGGAATCCATAATTTCCCTAAAAAAATAAATGTAATTAAAAAAACATTTCTTACAAGACCTCATGGTTGCATTTTTGTATTGAATCTAAAAATGTTTTAATAACTGTACTGCATTTTTGCTTCATTAGCACTTATACTGTTTCATTACTAAATTTTTTTGGACTTTTGTTAAATATTTTTTTTAAAAATCTTTATTAATAAGTTAAATACGTTCCATATTCACATGAATAAAGTCTCTTGCAGTGCCGTTTTATTATTTTCGTTATTGGCGTTTAATTCTTTTGCTCAGAAAAACAAATTGACCGCTTTTTTAAAATGTAATTGTGACAGCCGCTACATTCAACAAAACACCTTGTTTTTAGATTATGTTAGAGACCAAAAGTTGGCCGATATAGAGATTTTTGTTTTTGAAATTTCCAATGGCGGCGGCGGACAACAATATACTTTTAATTTTTCTGCAAAAGGATCCTTAGAATCAAAAGAGAATAGTCTTTCTGTTTTTATTGCCCCAAACTTAACTGCCAATGAAAGAAGAAACAAATTGTTAAAAACCTATAAACTAGGGCTGGCCTACATGCTCCAAAACACCCTCTATCAAGACCAAATTGAAGTCAATTATAAACCTCAGGGAGAGGAGCCCAATGGAATACAGTCAGACCCATGGAATAATTGGGTGTTTGAGATATCGGGAGCCTTTGATTTTGAAGACGAAAAAAGCATAAACGAAAAAGAATACCGATTGGATTTTGAAATTGACCGGGTAACCGAAATGTGGAGAGTTCGATCTGATTTTGGATTTCAAAACGCAGTTAAAACTTTTTTGGGTGAAAACGAAAGTTATAATAGCCAACGCGAGCGGAGTTATTTTTCTGCCAGTTTGGTAAGAAGCATTTCAAATCATTTTTCAACCGGCATTTTTGGTAATTTCCAAAAAGACACCTTCCTCAATTTAGATTCTTTTTTAAACTTTTCACCTGCAATAGAGTATAATATTTTTCCTTACGAAGAGGTATTAAATCGAGAAATCACCTTTGCTTATAAATTGGGCTTCAGCAAATATGATTATATTGAAGAAACTATTTATGAATATTTAAACCAAAGTTTGCTAACCCAATCCCTAACTTTAAATTTACGTATTCGGAAAAATTGGGGCACTCTTTCTTCCTATTTGGTTACATCTCAATTTCTAAATGGTCAAAATCAACATCGAATAACGGCCAATAATTATGTGAACTTTCGAATTATGCAAGGGCTTTCCCTCCGAATATCAGGAAGATTTCAACTCATTAGAGATCAAATTAACCTTCCCAAAGGAGAGGTTTCCATTGAAGACTTATTGTTGCGGCAAAGGCAAATTGCAACTAATTTTCAGAATCGAATTTCTTTGGGTTTAAGTTACACCTTTGGTTCAATTTTCAATAATATTGTCAACACACGCTTATAAATAATATGTAATTAATTTTACAAAAATTTAATAGCTGTCACAAATTAAATAACTGACTCTTAAAGGAACCCCCCTTCTCAGATATCTAGACCTTCTCTTGATTTGACAAGTTAAACCATAGCCGGTCTCATTTATGCATTTCAGATACGTTTAGTGGAGTGATGCTTTTAGAAGAAATATTTATTTAAACCTTAGTTTGATTTATATGGTTTAATAATAATAAAAAAACCCTCTCTAGAAGAGGATTTTTTCTACGGTGATAAATCAACAGTATCAGTAAATTTTAGATACCTGCCTAAATAGACTCAGCACTAAATTCTTCGCAAGTATATTTTTCACTCACTTCAACTTGATGTATGCCACAAGTTTTTAAGGTTTGATTTAGGTTGTCACAATTGATACAACTATTACTAATCTTTAACTTTTCCATTTTCTGCGATATAATTACATACTAAACAAGTTAATTTTTTTGAAAATCACAAATATGAGAACTAATACGTAAATGGACTAATTCTAAACAATGACATTTATGAAGTAAATATTAATAACAAAAAAGGCTTCAAAGCATGAAGAAAACAAAACTTTAAACCTTTTAGCTTCTATCCCATTAAGGGCTTATCTGTAATAAACGGCTGATTGTAATATCGTCTTCCTGTGGCCCGGTATAGGGCATTAGCTAAAGCCCCAATAACAGGCGGAAAAGTGGGTTCTCCTAAGCCAGTGGGGGCAATTTCATTTTGAACAAAATCTACCTGAATATGTTTGGGAGCTTCCTTATGACGGATCAATCGATAGGTATCAAAATTTTGTTGTTGGGCAACTCCATCTTTAAAATCCATTGCACTGTAGAGCGCATGTCCAATCCCATCCACTAAGCCTCCCTCAGACAAATTGACGGCCGCATCAGGGTTCACAACAATACCACAGTCCACCGCACAATAAACTTTGTCAATTGTAGGAGATCCATTTTCTAAAACCACATCCAAAACATTGGCCACATAAGAGTTATGACAAAAGTAGGCCGCCACTCCTCGATGAACACCTTCCGGAGTGTTATTCCAATTGGCCTTTTCCCTAACCAGTTCCAATACTCCGGCGTAGCGTCCAGCATCATAATCATTTTTTTCTCCCACCGGATTTTCTTTAGCACGTTGCAAAAGATCCAATCGGAATTGAATGGGATCTTTTCCGGCGGCTTCAGCCACTTCATCTAAAAAAGCTTGTTCAGCCCCAGCAATAAAATTGGAACGTGGCGCTCTGAATGCCCCAACAGAAATATTAGATTTGAGCTCCCATGATTCGGCCATGTAATGATCTATAGCTCCTGCAGGAAATCGATTAGCTGCTAAGGGGCTTTCTGGAATACCCCCGGCTTTCACATGAAAAGCGATCAAATTATTGTTCTTGTCCAACGCTGCTCTATACATTGCTCTATATGTGGGTCTATAGGTGCCTTGTGTCATATCATCTTCCCGGGTGTAAATTAGTTTTACCGGGGCTTTCATTTTTTTCGAAATTACAGCCGCCTCCACTAAAAAATGGCCATAGAGTCTACGACCAAAGCCGCCGCCCATACGAGTCATTTGAATATCAATTTTGTCAAGGGGCAACCCTAAACGATTGGAAACACTTTT
Source organism: Flavobacteriaceae bacterium (assembly GCA_049609945.1). GTDB lineage: Bacteria > Bacteroidota > Bacteroidia > Flavobacteriales > Flavobacteriaceae > JADHMP01. Next base: position 6,122 of record JBMYZB010000055.1, on the reverse strand, counting down.
TTCCATAGCTTCAGGCGTTTGTATGGGCCCCACAAGGGTAGCTTGTTCTTCGGTAACTTCAGCAAAGAAATTCATGGGTTCCATGGTGTTGTGTGCCAAATAAGGACAGGTGTAGGTTCTTTCAATAATTTTGGCTGCCTTTTTAAATTGGGCTTCCGGATTGCCGTCTTTTCGAACCACCTTAGCTTTCTTTTTGTCCATTGCTGCCATCCACTGTTGATGATCTGCACTGTTTTCCAGGCCAGCAGGAACAGCAACAGTAGAATCACCGCTCCACCCTTTAATTTTTTCACTCTTTTCGGGGGCCTTTTCCCATTCCACTTGAAGGGCTTTTTTGGCTTGCATCACTTCCCAAGTTGAAGTTCCAACAACCACTGCAATTTCATTGAAGGCGTCATTATCACACCATTGCTTGGCATATTCATCCAGCAAGTGTGTTTTAATAGGAAAAACAGCTTTAATACCTGGCATTCCATCTACAGATGCCGTGTTTAAAGTTTTTAATTGCATCCCAAAAGCAGGTGGATGAACAATCATGGCAATCAACATCCCTTCTTTTTTATAGTCTAGTCCAAAGAGTGGTTTACCGGTAACTATTTTGGAGCCATCCACATTTTTTCGGGAAGTACCAATAATTTTAAATTCTTTAAGATCTTTTAAAGCCACACTTTCTGGCACTTCAATTTGCGCAGCTGCTGAGGCCATTTCGCCATAGCCTGCTTTTCTTCCGGAAGCTTCATGCAATAGCATTCCAGCGTTGGTAGTAATTTCTGAAACAGCAACTCCCCAAGCTTTTGCAGCAGCTTCTTTAAGCATATACCGTGCCGTGGCACCAGCCATTCGTAAACTTTCCCAACTCTGCCGGATAGATTGACTGCCCCCAGCCAATTGGCGTCTAAATATTGCTGTGTTCAAAGGGGCTTGTTCTACAATAACGTCATCCCACAAGGCATCCAACTCTTCGGCCACTATCATGGGCATTGAGGTTTTAATGTTTTGGCCAATTTCTGGATTGGGAGACATAATAGTTATTAAACCATTTTCCCCAATTTTTAAAAACCCATTTAATTTAAACCATTCTTTTGGTAATGCTTTTACTTTTTCTGCTGACATTTCGCAGGAGGCCAGCCAAGGAAAGCCTAACATAAGGCCTCCACCCACTACACTGCTTTTTTGGATAAAAGATCGTCTTCCATATGAAATTTTTGCTCTTGCCATGATACTTTAAATTATAATTTCGGGTTAAGAATTGGAAGCCGTTTTAACGGCTGCTTTTATACGTGTATAGGTTCCACAGCGACAAATATTGCCATTCATTGCATTCTCAATTTCTTGATCTGAAGGGTTAGGATTGTCTTTCAAGAAGGCAGCCGCTGTCATTATTTGACCCGCTTGACAATAGCCACATTGGGGCACGTCGTGGGCAATCCACGCTTTTTGCACCGGATGCTCACCGTTTTCTGACAGCCCTTCAATGGTTGTAATTTCCTGGTTTCCGACAGCTGAAACAGGCAATTGACAAGAGCGAACAGCAACGCCATTTAAATGCACCGTGCAAGCACCACATTGGGCAATTCCACAGCCATATTTTGTGCCCGGCAGATCTAGATGATCCCGTAAAACCCACAATATGGGGGTGGTGGGGTCCACCTCTAATTGGTGTGATTTTCCATTTACGCTTAATGTAAAAGTTTCCATTTTAGTGTTGGGATTTAAATGTTTTATTAAAAATATAAAAAATAGCGATAACAAACAACCATGTTATAGATTCCTTCATTGCGACCATGCCGTGGGCGTTCTATCCCAGCGGTGCTTTTTTAGGATTGTTTGTAGGTCTGAATCTAGATAACCTCCACCACTACATCCCACATTGGAAAGTACGTTTTTATGTTTTCGCATACCCGGAATAATGGTATGCACACTGCTGTTTTTTAAAATAAATCTTAAGGCCATTTCGGCCATTGTCATGCCTTTTGGAACCAATGGCCTAAGTTGATCTGCCCGATCAGCACTCGCCTTCAAATTTTCGGGCACAAAATAGGTGCCTCGCCAATCGCCTTCTGGAAATACCGTGTCTTTTGTAATGTTTCCTGTTAAAGTGCCCTCATCAAAAGGCACTCTTGCAATGATGCCAATATTGTGCTGATCGCAAAAGGGAAACAAAAGATCTTCTGGGGCTTGATCAAAAATATTGTAGATCACTTGAACAGCGTCAATCAGTCCTGTTTTTAGTGCTTCAATTCCATTCTCTGGTTCCCAGCGGTTCACACTAATACCCATGGCAGCAATTTTACCCTCGGTTTTTAGGTCTTCTACGGCTCTTTGCCATTCTTCCCTTGAGGTCCATCCATCATCCCATGTGTGAAACTGCATCAAGTCAATTTGTTCTACTCCAAGGTTCTGCAAGGTTTTTTCAGTGTAGGTCCTCACATGTTCTGTAGGGTAGGATTCTTCAAAAGTGTAGTGTGGCCTGGCGGGCCATTGAAAGTTTTTAGGTGGAATTTTACTGGCTGTATATAATTTTTGTGAGGGATGTCTTTTTAGGAGTTTTCCTAAAAGACGTTCGCTGTGGCCTTCTCCATAGCCCCAAGCGGTGTCAAAAAAATTCACCCCGTTTTCCACGGCCAAGTCTAGTGCCTGTTCAGATTCTTTATCGTCTGACTCTTTCCAACCGGCCATACCCCACATGCCATAGCCAATTTCACTCACCTTCCACTGAGTTCGTCCAAAGGTTCTATTAATCATTTCGTGTTTATTTTTAAATAGTTCATTAATTCTTGTCCAGATGTTTTTTCGTTTTTGGGTCGCTGTCCCTCAGGAAAAACGGTCAGCTTTTCTTTGGGTAGCAGCACTAGGTTTTCTTCAACCCAAGGTTTGCCATAATCATCAGTAGGATTTAAGTGAAGGTGTTTCGCCAAAAAAGCATAGGCCGCTATGCGTTTAGATGGGCCATAGTCATGTTTTTCATTTTCAAAATGTTCATTTTCAATCAGTTTCTCTTTTCTCCAAAGGGCATATACTTTTTGAATGTAGGGAAATTCTACCCGAGGGGTATTTTTGGTCCAATCGGCCCCGTCTGAAATAACTAATTGCGGCTTGGGGGCAAAGGTAGCTGTAATTTCTACGTTGTTGGTTTGAAAGTCTTTGTTTTTATGAATGGGCATGCCACTTTCACAAGCACAGCCGCCAAAAAAATGTGCCGATACTTGCACCACGGGCACGCTCACTCGAATGCGTTCATCTAGGGCGGCTAGTATAAAGGTTTGGGTGCCCCCTCCAGAAGCACCTGTCATTCCGATGCGTTGAGAATCAATATCTTTTCGAGATAGTAAATAGTCTAAAGCCACTGTACTGTTCCAAGTTTGTAACAATAAAGCAATGGGCATTTTGTGGTTGATGGGAGTGCTTTCGGTGTATCCCACCATGTCATACATCAAAACGGCAGCTCCCATTTTAGCCAATTGAGCACAGCGAATTTGAACATCCTTACTAAAGCGGGCCTCTTTAAAATGGCCATGGGGACTCAAAATCCCGGCATGCCGTTTTAACGTGTCGGTAGGCAGATAAAGATTTCCGGTCAAATAAAACCCCGGCAAACTCTCAATGGCTATATTTTGTACCGTGTAGCCTTTCATCACTATGGGAGGACTCAAACGGACATTCCGATTCCATGCATGATTTTTAATATGATTCCACTGCATGCCCTCTTTTAATTGTGCCACAATTTGTTTTTTACGAGCTTTCCATTCTTTTTTGGACTGCCATGTTTGGGCAATAGAATCCATCACAATAGCTGCTTCAGATTCTGACCAATAGGCACCTTGGCAAAGATTTTCTTGTCCTTGCATAGTGGCCATCCCCACCCAAAGCCCAAAGAGAAGTACTGTTTTTTTCAACCAAAAAAAATTTGAGTTTCAAGATACCACAAATTTGTGATTCTCTAATCTAACTTTTTTGGATGGAAAAAACTGTTAAAAAAGGGTATAACGCATCCCAGAAAAAACTCGAATTCCTTGGTTTGGAGCATAAATATAAGTGGGATCAAAGCTGAGCGCATTGGGGTTTTCCAAACTTGCCAAAGGGGTTCCTTCTGCATCAAATGTTACTTCCTTGTCAAAAGGATCGTGGGTGCGAGCAATCAGAAAAGGAATGTTTTTGGCAGGGGTCCAATTTAGAAGATTTTTAACACCTAGGTAGAGTTCCACTTTTGATGATAGAAAGTAGGAGGCTTTGATGTTTTGCAAACTCCAAACGGGAGAATATGCTGGCCTAGGGTCATTTGGTCCTAAAAGGGGAAGACGAATAGGACCATAAATAGAGCCGGTATAATCTAGGGTTATATGTGGTTTTTTTAAACGAAATTTAGCCGCCCAAGTGCCTGACCACCCCTCCGTTAAAATAGGTCTTCCACGTATCCTACCCTCTTTAGTATAATTATCTAAAAAGGTCATGCCCATTCTAAAATCCATCGTTTCATTGAACAGTTGTATATTAAAGTTAACACCTTGAGAAACCCCATTGCCCTTCAAATTAGCATAGCGAATCTCATTGGGATTGGTATCATAATCTGGAAGGATTTGATTGTTAAAATGCGTATACCACAGGGCACTGTCAAAGAAAAAATGCCAGCCATTGGTTAGGGTTTGGTTATGATTAAAATTAAGGGTAACGTTATGAGAGCTTTCGGGTTGTAATTGATCATCAATAACAAGTTCTCGAGCACCTAAAACGGCAGCGTGATCTTCTGTAAAAATATTGATAACCCGAAAACCTTTTCCGTAAATGAGTCTTAGTTTACTAAAATTACCAAGGCTTAGTTTAGTGCCTATTCTTGGAGTAAATATTAATCCATGAATATTATGCCAATCCCAACGCAGCCCCCCTAAAATTTTATGCTTGTCATTAATCTTAAATTCATTTTCTACAAATACCCCAGGGAGCCAACTAAGATTGGGGTAATTGACTAACTCTTTGGTAGTGGCAGTAGTGTTGTCATCATACCAAGTATAGCGAAATGAGAGCCCCCCCATAAGTAAATTATGACTGGTTTTGTGTTGTCCTGTTAGTTGTGTAAAACCAATCCATTCTTGACCAACAAAGGGCGTATCACCATAGGCAGCATCTTGATGATGATATACTAAAGAACATTGTAAATTTAATTTTTTAATGGGTTGATTTCCCAATAGTTCCATGCGATTGGTGTAAATACTTTCACCATAAACTTCATCGCCTCCTCTAAAACTAGGATTCCAACCCAACTCGCCTCCCCAACGATCTTCATAAACATAACGTAAAACAAGATTTGCACTTTGATCTGTCTTGTTTTTCCATTGTAATTTTTCAAAAAGAGAAACTCGCTTTTGAAGGGTCACATCGGTAAAATTATCGTCATTAAAATCAAACTTTTGATTAAACCAAAAAGCATTTACACTTGAAAGTAAATTGATTTTATCACCTAATTTAGTGGTATATCCAAGGTCTAAATTACTTTCTAACCAAGAAGTGGAGTGCCAATCCAAAAAAAGTCTAGGGCTATATTCTGGGTGTTTTGTAATCACGTTTATAAGTCCCCCCATGGCTTGACTACCATATATGGTTCCGGCAGGTCCCTTGGCAATTTCTACCCGTTCAATCATGGCATGAGGAATACCGTTAAGACCATAGACACTAGCTAAGCTCGAAACAATGGGTAATCCATCAATCAAAATTAGGGTGTAACCACCCTCCAAACCGTTAATATGAATATCTCCCGTATTGCATACGCTACAATTAATTTGTGGACGAATGCCATTCACTAATTGTAAATTCTCAAAAATGCTAGGGCTCGGATTTTGTTTTAGGAAACTGGCAGAAAATACTTCGACGGGTAAGACACTTTCACTTTTTTGGACAGGACGTAAGTTGCCAGTAATAACCACTTCATTAAGTGCATGATCTATTTTCAAATCAATGATCCAATTTTTCTTTCGCTCGCCCTTTTTTAAATTCAGGGTCTGAGACAAATAGCCCACTTTAATGAACAGGATTTGAACTTCTTTTTTGTCATTTAAAGGAAGATCAAACCTTCCTTTATGATCTGTAAGGGTGCTTTTGCCACTTTCTGTTAGCCACACTTCAACCCC
>JBMYZB010000054.1:0-10757 GCA_049609945.1 Flavobacteriaceae bacterium | reverse complement strand
TATTATACGGATTTAGCATATAATATAATTTTATATTTTAATTAATTTTTATGTTGCTTAAAGGTTAATTATTATGTATTTATTGAGAATACAATAATTTTGCTAGTGTTTTGCGGTTTTCTCAATACTAAGGCAAGGAAAATGTGAAGTTTAGCACTACTCGCCCTAGTTTTTAAAAATAAATATTTAAATGCTTTGAAATAGTGATGGAAAAACATCATAAGTGAAGTAAATGTTATCAAAATTATTTTTCTGCTCAAGTTAAATAAACCCTTAGGAGGCATCAAAAGGCACCAAAACAACTCGATGAATGCCCCCAAAAAAACGATTGACAACCAAAGGAGATGGGTGCATTGGATGAAGGCGTTGGGTGACACCCAAACAATACGGAATTCTATTTTGTTGCTTTACCTTTTCTACAACCATCTTGCTGCATTGCTTTAAATAAGAAAATTGATCTACACAATTACCCCAACAGAAAACAATTTTAGCAATTGATTGCTCCATTTCAATAAAGCCTAAAATGAAGTTGAGGTTTTCCTCAAGCAATGATACTTTTGGCGTTTGGGGCAATTGATTTGGTTTTGGGGTTCGCAAAGGATAGAGGTTGAGTAAAAACCAACCATCACATAGATTTTGCTTGGCTAAAGCTTGAATGTTTTTGGCCGTCGGATCTAACGAAAAGGCATTGGCTAAACTGGGGTTCAGCCCTATGGCCACAAGCGTTCGATTTCCTTTTTCACCCAATAAAAATCGTTTGCTTGCATCTGCTTTGGGGCGACAAACATAGTTGGCTAGTGGCAATGTCATTAACAGCAACTCATTTATTCTTTATTAATATTCCAATCCCCTTGGGATAGACCGGCCTCGGGATCATTTTTCCATTGGAATCCATGGGCGCCAAAATAATCACGTTGCGCTTGAATCAAATTAGCGGCACTGTCTTTTTGGGTAATCCCTAAAAAGTAGTGCCAAGCAGCAGTGCTACAGGGCATAGGTACGCTTTCAGACAACAAAAATTTATAATCAAGTGCTAATTGGCTTTTATGGTCTTGCAACCACTGGCTGCATGCAGGCATTGATAAAATTTGATCGTCTTTTTTAAAGCCGGTGGCTAAGTAGCCCATCAACACCGATTGGATTATACAACCACCTGTCCATGCTCGAGCCACGTTGGTCAAGTCTACCTCCCACTGGTACGCTTTTACTGCTGCTTGAATCAGTTCAAAACCTTGATGATGATTAAGTATGCGAGAAAAATCATATACCCTTTTTAAAGCGGCTATCCCCAGTGTTTCGGAACGATCAACTTTAGGTTCTACAGTGTATTTATTGCTTAGGGCTGTGCGTTCTTCTTTCATGGAGGAGATAAAACGTGCTTGCAAGGCTGCTCCCATTAAGGGCACGGCAACACCAAGATTGGCGGCCGCAATAAGTGCCCATTTGCCGGTTCCTTTATTGGATGCACAATCTAAAATTTGATCAATCACAGCACCTTCACTATTTTTTGTTTGTAAGACCGTAATGGTAATTTGCAGCAAATAACTCTTTGAAGCTGTTTGTTGCCATTGTTCAAATATAGCGGCAATGGCTTCGTTACTAAGTTGCCATTGGGTTTTCATTAAATCATAACACTCGGCCAAAAGCTGCATTTCGGCATATTCTATACCGTTATGAACCATTTTAATAAAATGGCCAGACCCCTCACCTTTAGTAAACACAAAACAAGCTTGATTTTTACTGTTTTGTGCTGCAATCTTTGTCAACACAGGCTTAACCCGATCAAAAATCACTGCCCTTCCACTAGCCATAAGAGACGGCCCGTGTAACGCCCCCTCTTCTCCCCCAGACACCCCGAGACTTAAATAATGAATATTTGATTTAGCCAATAAAGCTGCACGACGAATAGAACTTTCATAATGGGCATTTCCACCATCAATGAGCACATCATTTACCTCTAAATGAGGAGTGACCTGAGCTATAAATTCATCTATGGCTGGCCCTGCTGAAATCATCATTAAAATATTTCTTGGGCGTTCCAAAGAAGCTACAAAAGCGGAAACATCTTCAAAAGGAAGAGCTTCTTTCAATTCCTCATAACGGGCAATTTGGGCTTTTGCCAATTGTTCTTCTTGCCCCTCTAAAAAGCGGTTATACAGCGATAGTGAAATGCCATGCCGAGCAAAATTTCTGCTCAATGCAGTACCCATAACACCCATGCCCACAAGGCCCCAACTTCTTTTTTGCATCTTACAATTTCTTAATTATTTCATCCACAATGGCGGTTTCGGTTTGATTAATTGCTATGGGTGTTAAATCTGCTGTAATTTCTAACGCTTCAAATTGACTGGCCAATAATTTACTGGGCATAAAATGATCTTTTCTTGTTTTAAGTCGATTTGAAATAAGTTCTAGGGAACCTTGTAGCAAAAACCACCGGACATTTTCATTAATCAGTGTATCAGACAAGATCTCTCGGTAATTGGCCTTAAGTGCAGAACAAGCCACCACACAACCCTCTTCTTTATGGGTGCCAATGGCCACATTAATTTTTTTTAACCACGGCATCCGATCAGCATCCGTCAAGGCTTGCCCCAACTTCATTTTTTTAATGTTTTCTTCCGGATGAAACGAATCGCCCTCCAAAAACGGAAGCTGCAATTGTTCAGATAAGGCCTTACCAATGGTTGTCTTTCCGCAACCGCAAACTCCCATAACAAATAATGTAACGCTCACTGTCCAAAGATAAAGAATTTGAATGCTGCTTTTTTCAAATTAAATAACTACTTTGATATCCATTTAAATCATGTACTAATGAAATCAAATCCCCCTAAACAACACCTTTTTTTTCCGTCTTTAATTGTCCTGCTTTTATGCTTCATCACCATACCTACCCAAGCCCAAGATGACATTGGTATTCAACTTTATAGTTTACGACACCAATTAAACAAAAACCCTGACAAAGCCTTACAATTAGTTCATGACTGGGGTCTTGTGAATATAGAAGGTGGTGACCACTACGGGCTGGCCGAACAAGAATTTAGAACGTTATTAGAAAAACACCAACTCATGCCAGTTAGCATTGGAGCTTCTTATGAACAATTGAGAGATAATCCGCAAGCCGTGTTGGCTAAAGCGAAACGATATGGCGTCAAATTTGTAATGTGCGCTTGGATTCCACATCCAAGCAACACCTTTGACTTAGCCATTACCCAAGCCGCTGTGGAAACTTTCAATAAGGCGGGTGCATTATTTAAAAAAGAAGGGATTACACTTGCCTATCATGCACATGGTTATGAATTTAGACCGCATGAAAATGGCACTTTGTTTGACTACATGGCTCAACACGCCACCGATTTTAAATTTGAAATGGACGTGTTTTGGGTGCAGCACGGAGGAGAAGATCCTTTGAGGTTAATGAATAAATATCCAGATTTTGTGGTGCTACTGCATCTAAAAGATATGGCACATGGTGTGAAGGGAAATAACACCGGTAGCGAAGATGTAGAAACCAATGTTGTGTTGGGTAAAGGGCAAGTGGATATTGCTGGCGTTGTGAAACGAGCTAGAGCATTGGGCGTGCGCTATATGTTTATTGAAGATGAATCTTCTCAGGTAGTGAATCAAGTGCCCCAGAGCCTTGCATTTCTAAAATCATTAGAATAACACCTTTTTAGGATGCGTCCATCCCGCTCTATAGTTTCGAGCGAGGTGTTGACTGGCTTCCTGATCTCCTTTTATTGATCTAGATACCGGATCATAAGACAAGGGACGCCCTAGGTCAAGAGCCATATTCCCTAAAATGCAACTGGCCGAAGAAATATGTCCTTGCACTATGTTTGCTTTTGGCAAAGTGCTTTTTGATATGGCTGCCAAGAAATCGAGCATATGCAAACGAGTAGCGGGTGCCACATGAATTTCAATATCTTTTTCGGTTAGGTCTTCAGGAAATTTTTCTCGTTCATAGATAACGTCTTGATGAATGGCTTTATGAGAATCGCGATAGGGAATAAAATCAAACTGCATAACACTACCGGCCAACATGCCTTTCTCACCAAAGATTTTAAAAGCCCAAGGATATTCCGGATCTGTCGGATTACCCCAACTGCGATGCTGCCACACACAGTTGAGCTCAGGATATTCAAACAAAACACTTTGGGTGTCTGTAATATTGGCCTTACTTTCCTTCTGAACATATATACCTCCTGTTGAAGAAACCTTTTGGGGCCAACCCAAATCAAGCATCCATCGCACGGTATCAAACATATGTACACACATATCACCCACTATGCCATTGCCATACTCCATAAAAGCACGCCACCAACCACGATGCGGCAAGCCGTCATAGGGACGTAATGGTGCTGGACCTGTCCATAAATCATAATTTAAATAAGAGGGCACCTCTTGAATTGGAGGATTCTTCTTGGCACGCATATGATAATAACAACACATTTCCACATGTGAAATTTTGCCTAATAATCCAGCCTCCACAATCTTGGTTTTGGCATCCATCAAATGAGGAGTACTGCGCCGTTGTAAGCCCACCTGCACCACTCTATTATATTTTTGAGCTGCCGCCACTAAAGCTTCCCCTTCCAAAACATCCACACTAATGGGCTTTTGCAAATACAAATGTGCCCCAGCTTTCATGGCCGCAATGCCTTGTAGGGCATGCCAATGATCGGGGGAGCCTATCAATACGATATCCAATTCTTCTTGTGCCAGCATCTCTTGATAATGCTCATAGGTCTTAGGTGGCCTAGGTGCTCGTAATCGCTCCTGCATTTTCTGTGCCGCATCTGCCAGCAAATGGGCATCTACATCACATAGGGCTACCACCTCCACTTGGGTTACTTGGATCAAACGATACAGATCGCTTTTGCCATACCATCCGCTGCCAATTAAGCCTACCCGATAGGGGTTTGACGGATAGACCAAATCGAACCCATAAACCCCAAATTGAGAAAGTACCAAACTGGCAAAACTCCCTTTTAAAAAGGCACGTCTGTTGATATAAAATGATTTTGGCGTTTTCATTAGTTAGCCATGTTTTCTTTAAAAATACTAAATTGGAACCACTTTTATTTTTTTTTTTAAATAGTAAACCCGTTTATAATGTATTCTATCGCCAAACACATACTCCTTCTAAGCTTTCTTTTCCTTGGACTGGGATGCCAACAAAAACCAACTGAAAACCCCTATCAAACCCTTTGGTATACTACACCAGCAGAACAATGGGAAGATGCGCTTCCTCTGGGAAACGGACGTTTAGGGATGATGGTTTTTGGCCATCCCGCAGCAGACCGAATACAACTCAATGACGATTCACTTTGGCCCGAAGACTTGGGGTGGGAGCATCCAGAAGGTAACCCCGAAGACCTTCTGCAAATCAGAGCCGCTCTAGACCGTGGTGATGCGGTAACAGCCGACCGCCTTTTGGTCGAAAAATTTTCCAACAAAACCCTAGTGCGTTCGCATCAAACCTTAGGCGACCTTTACCTCAACTGGAATCATAATGAAATTGCCAATTACAGAAGAAGTTTAGACCTCCAAAAGGCCGTGGCCACCACAAACTACACTGTAGAAGGATATTCGGTGGAGCAAAAGGCTTTCGTTTCACATCCCCATCAAGTGATGGTGGTAACACTAAAAACAACACATCCCCAAGGGCTTAATGGTATGCTACAGCTTGATAGACCCCTCGACGAAGGCATTCCAACGGTAACCACCACAGCAGAAGGAAATTCATTGATCATGCGGGGAGAAATCACCCAACGCAAAGGAGCTTTTCGCTCCCAACCGGCACCCATTAGGGAAGGTGTAAAATTTGAAACCCATCTTCAAGCTCTTGCCTCAGAAGGCCGTGTTTCTCCCATCGGAAATCAGCTAGAAATTAAGGGAGTGCAATCCCTAACGCTCTACATTACCTCCAATTCAACCTTTTACACGCCCAATCCTACACTTGTAAATCAACAACAATTAGAGGCTGTTAAAGGCCTAGATAACGAAATATTAGAAAGGGCACACAGTCAAGACCATCAAAGCTTATTCAATCGGGTGCAACTCCACTTGGGCAACGCTAACACATTTGAAGACCTTCCTACCGATGAGCGTTTGACACAGCTGAAAAATAAAAATGTTACCGATGTTGCTTTGAGTCAATTGTTGTTTGACTATGGGCGTTATTTACTCATTGCTTCTTCGAGACCCGGAACCCTTCCGGCTAATTTACAGGGTCTTTGGAACGAGCATATTAATGCGCCCTGGAATGCCGATTATCACCTGAACATAAACCTTCAAATGAATTATTGGCTGGCTAACCTCACCCAATTACATGAACTCAACCAACCCCTTTTTGAGTATGTGGATCGCTTGGTGGAAAACGGTAAAGAAACAGCCCAAAAGAATTTTGGTTGTCGCGGATCATTTATGCCACATGCCACAGATCTTTGGGCGCCAACCTGGTTGCGTGCGCCAACTGCCTATTGGGGGGCTTCTTTTGCAGCCGGTGGCTGGTTGATGCAGCACTATTGGGAGCATTATCAATTTACGCAAGACAAAACCTTTCTTGAAGAACGGGTGTTTCCAGCCCTGCATGAAGTGGCACAATTTTATAGCGATTGGCTACAAATCGACCGCCGTGATGGAATGCTAATTGCTTACCCCTCAACCTCTCCTGAAAATAGATACCTTAATACCACCGGAGAACCCGTGGCTAGTTGCAAAGGGAGTGCCATGGATCAACAGGTTATTTTTGAGGTGTTTTCAAATTACCTTAAAACTACGGCATTGTTAGGTGTAGAAAATGAATTGCGAAACACCATTCAACACCAACTGCCAAAACTGCGTTCTGGTTTTGTACTGGGGGATGATGGCAGAATTTTGGAATGGGATCGCCCCTACGAGGAACATGAGCCCGGACACAGACATATGTCACACCTTTACGGTTTTCATCCCGGATCACAAGTCACAGCCCTAGAAACACCAAAATTATTTGAAGCCGTTAAAACTACCCTAGATCATCGGTTAGCTAACGGAGGTGCCGGCACCGGGTGGAGCCGCGCATGGCTCATCAATTGCGCCGCACGACTTCTTAATGGAGCCATGGTGGAGGAACACATCCAATTGCTTTTTGAGAAATCGATTTTTAAAAATCTCTTTGATGCCCACCCACCCTTCCAAATTGATGGCAACTTTGGCTTTACGGCTGGAGTGTGTGAGGCCTTATTGCAATCCCACGAAAAAAATACCTTACGGGTTTTACCTGCCCTCCCGCCGAGTTGGGAAAATGGTCGAGTTACGGGTTTAGTGGCTCGCGGAAATATTGTAGTTAACCTCCAATGGGCCGCTGGAAAAATTACCCAAATTGAATTGATCAGTCCGATAGATCAAGAGTTAAAAATCATTAACGGAAATCAAACTAAAAATATTTCTCTTCAAAAGGGAAAAAAAACACAACTTAAAGAATTATAAAGGCCCAAAAAATGTAACGGGCATTCTTCAGATAGTAAAATAATCTTTAATTTTAGTAAAATTTTATCATCATGACCAATAAAGAAAAAAACCCGCTTAAAAGTATGGACGAATGGGAAGACCACTTGTTGGAACGTTATCCTGAAAACCCCAAAGAAAAAAAAGATTTTAGAGATTATGAAAATTCAGACCGAGCAGACGGGGTAACTGCTTTTTACGAACTCAATCACCGCTACCAAACCTATGATTTTGTGGTTGAAAAAGAGAAGGAATTTTTGTCATTCAACAAAAGAGAAATGTCGCTTTGGGATGCAGTAGATTTTCTCAATACCTTGGTGGATGATAGTGATCCTGATATTGATCTAGATCAATTGCAACACTTGCTACAAACCTCAGAGGCGATTCGCGCCGATGGTCATCCAGATTGGTTTGTTTTGACAGGCTTTTTACATGACATGGGTAAGGTCTTATGCCTTTTTGGCGAACCCCAATGGGCTGTTGTGGGTGATACTTTTCCAGTGGGCTGCAAATTTTCGCAAAAAATTGTGCATGCCAACTTTTTTCAGCAAAACCCAGATAGCACTAACCCCAATTACAATACCAAATACGGCATTTATGAACCCAACTGTGGGCTTGACAATGTAAAAATGAGTTGGGGTCATGATGAATATCTATATCAAATTATGAAGCCCTATTTGCCACAAGAAGCCCTCTATATGATCCGATATCATTCTTTTTATGCACAGCATAGAGAGCATGCCTATGATCATTTACTCAACAAAGAAGATAAAGCATTGTTTGAATGGGTTAAGAAGTTTAATCCCTATGATCTTTATTCTAAGGCTCCCGTGCCGCCAGACAGCAAAGTACTGCGCCCGTATTATGAAGATCTAGTTGCTAAATATTTACCGGACACCCTACGTTTTTAAATTAAAAATTAATGAAACACCAATTAAAGTGCTTAGGAATAGTATTTCTGTTTCTAGCCCAAAGCTTAATGTTTGGTCAAGAAAGCACTAAAAAACTGTTGATCTACACCAAAAACGGTAAAGGCTATGTGCATAAAAACATTGCTACCAGTGTGACCACCCTTCAAAAAATTTGTAGCACTTTGGGTGTAAAAACAGTGGTATCTGATGATCCATCCATTTTTACGAGTCCAGAAATGGCTTCTATTGATGCCATCTTTTTTTCAAACACCAACAACGAAGCCTTTGACACCCAAGCTCAAAAAGATGCTTTTCAGGCCTTTTGCCGAAGTGGAAAAGGTTTCGGCGGATTGCATTCAGCTAGTGGATCAGAAAGACAATGGCCTTGGTATTGGAATTTGTTGGGTGGCAAATTTATACGTCACGCCCCTTTCCAAAAATTTACGGTGAAGGTTGTAGATGCCAATCACCCCTCTACTAAAAATTTACCAGCCCGGTTTGAGGTGGAGGATGAATGCTATTATTCTATTGAAATGAATCCAGATATTCATGTCTTGCTAGCTGCTGACATGACCACAGTAGAAGATCCTAAAAAAGGAGAATATCCCAGCAATATTTTTAACGACAGCTTTCCTCTTGCTTGGTGCCATCAATTCGAAGGGGGTAAACAATGGTACTCTTCCTTGGGTCATCCCATTGAGGCCTATTCTCTGGCGCTCTATCAAGAACACCTCAGAGGGGGAATACAATATATTCTTTCGCTTAAAGAATAGTTTTTATAATTGCGAATAGGGTAATCGCTTAAGAAAATCGAGAACAATGTTGGAAACCGAGTTCTCATATTCTTTCAGTTTAGAAACACGCTTCCAGTCGGGGTGTACACGAAAAGAGTCCCAGGCCTTATTTCTTGATTCCATAGAGGCGTGTGAAGTGATATATCGCAGTGAGGGCATATCAGATCCACCCACTTGCTCTCCAAAAAAAACCGAATGCAATCCGGCATCATCAAAAATGTCGAATTCGTGGACATTAAACATTTTTCTCTTTCGCTCCGCAGCATTTTCGCTATAACTTTCATAGGTACGTAATTCAAAAATAGCATCACCCTCTTTGGGAAGAACCAAATGCGGAAAATTGTCAAAACCCACATAAAATGAAGTGCTAAAACGTCTATAGGGAGCTGCATCAGCAGCTATTGCATCATAGGCAGTTTTGGCTTTTTGAAAATTGGTGTCTTTAAGCAAAACTTCTCGTACCTGCTCATAATGGGCCATTCCATTATAGGCAATTAATATATGGATTTTTTTTGGCAATTGATCGGCCAAAGGTTCAAAGGCCCCTACATATTTAACACCTTGAGCGTTTAAGGCCGGGATCAAAGCTTGCGATAAATAGTCATGTAAGGGTTTTGCATTGCGTCCCCACTGTAAATCATAAGTACGCCATTCAAAATAAGATTTTTGTGCGTTAAGCGTTCCGCAAAAAAGCAAAATAAAAAGGGTGATTTTTTTGAACATGTTAAAAGTTTGAATTAGTTTGTGAGTTCATAAATATACTGATCCTAATTGAAACACAATAATGAAAAAAATAATCCTTTTGTCTTTTATTCTACAAATCCTTTGTATTCAAGCACAAGAAGCATATCCCTTTCATTTCACCTTTAACCATCAAGCCTTGCCGGTGGCTAAATTAGAAGAAACGGGTGATTTTTATGTACACATTTTAGGCTTTAAAGAAATTGAAGTGACAGCTAGTCAATCCATTCCTAAGCGATGGGTTCAAAACCACGAAGGCAAGCAATTACACCTTATTACTAGTGAAGATGGAGTTCCTAATACCATTGTTAATCACATGGCTTTTTCCACCTCCAGTTTTGATGCTTTTGTTGTTCATTTAAAAGAAAATAACGTCACTTTTTGGACTGATGAAGGAAAAAAGAATGTGGTGCGTGTTAGAAAAGATGGGGTTCGGCAAGTAAAGTTTCAAGACCCCGAAGGGCATTGGATAGAAATAAACGAAACCCACTAAACAAGGCCACTGCGTGCAATGCCCAAAGCCAATCCTCTGAGTTCTGCTAAACCGCGCAAACGACCAATGGCGGAATAGCCTGGGTTTGTCTTTTTTTGTAAATCATCTAGCATTTGATGACCGTGATCGGGTCGCATGGGAATTTGACAATCGGCACGTCCGAGGTTTTTTCTTCGATTCTCTTCTTTTAAGGCTGCTTGCACTAGAGCAAACATATCCACATCACCACTTAAGTGATCGGCTTCGTGAAAATTACCATAAGCATCCCGTTGGGTGCTTCTAAAATGTAAAAAATGGATACGATCTGCGTGTGTAGTGAATAGTTGT
>JBMYZB010000053.1:0-10892 GCA_049609945.1 Flavobacteriaceae bacterium | reverse complement strand
ATTAAATCACTTTGAAAATTTTCAGTTAAACCCTTAAATCCTGTTTTTGGTATTGATTCCATTTTCTTTTGTGAAAACTTAAATAATAGTCTTGATTTTAAATATAACCTACTTAATATAACGTTTTTTATTTTACAATATTAAAATATTTAATCTGACCCTCATAGTAATCACGATTAAGGAATTTTTAGGAAAAAAAATAAAAGAATAAACCGAATCAATTCAATGGCTATGTTCTAAGAGAAATTAATTTTAATAACAAGATGGAGCACTAAAAATGAAATAGGTCTTTCATTTAAAAGTACAAAGCGGTTTTTCTTAGAAAAAATTTGAAGTAAGGTCTATTCTTTCATTGATGATCCAGATCGGGGAATCCAATCGACTCCCAAATGAGGATCGGCCATGTCTTTATCTAGCGGAAAAATGGGTCGAAGAAGATTTTTATAGGGCAAACGTTCAAGATCTTGATCTACCCCTCCAGGGGTAAGAGCCATTACCCAATCGCCTCGAAGGTCATATAATTCGGGAACGAGGTAGCCTATTTTAACAATAAGGATATCTGCCTCTTTTGGATTGAGATTGAGGGTTGTAAAGTCTTTTAGATAATGATAGGGTTTTCTTTTTTGGGTAACAATAACGTGAAGAGATCCCGTTTGAATAACCACTTCAACTTCAGCATTTTTATCGCCTTTGTGAATGGCTTTAACGGTTCCTTTGAGAAGGATTGGTGGGGCATATCGATTGTCTACGGCTGCACCAACAAGGCCTTCAACGGTTTGTCCCACGCCTGCCTTTAGTGCTTCAGCAATAAGTTTTGGGCCTGGAATGGAAGCATAAATCACTTGGGGTCCTTGAGGGTTTTTAAGACTTTTAGTTTTAAGTAATTCAGCTAATGTCCAAGTTACGTCTCCGGCACCTCCAGCGGTGGGATTGTCTCCCATATCGCTGATCACAAAAGGTTTTTTGGAGCTGTTAAAGGCTCTTTTTAAAGCCTCGTCAAAGGTGGTGGTGGGAGCTACAAAATCAAAATCAAAGCGTTTTTCCCAAAAGGCATTGGCGAGGGTTTGGGCAGCTTTTTCAAGGGCCTGTTTATCATCTCCTGTAACCATTACTACGGCGTGGTTGCGAGGTTCATCGGCCCAAGCATAACCAATCCAAATGGCGGCATCAATAATGCCGGGGTGTTGGGTTAAGGGTTCTACTCGTGCATAGAGGCTCTTGCCGGGGTCAATGCGTGTACTGGTTTTTTCTCCGGGCAATAAAATAGGCACACGCACATAGGCCTTATGGGAGGGTTTTCCTTTTCCATTACTTAGGCGATTCACCAAATTTTTAACAGCTCGTTCTTTAGATTCAAGAGCATCTTCGTGGGGAGCCATCCTATAGCAAGTTATGAGATCTGACTCTTCAGCCAATCGTTTAGATACATTACCATGCAAATCCATAGAGGTCGAAATTAGGGTTTCATAGCCCACCAAAGCACGTATGCGTTTAATAAAGTCTCCTTCCGGATCTGCGAGGCCCTCCACACTCATGGCTCCATGAATGTCAAAAAACAAACCGTCATAGGGGAGGTTTTCTTTTAAGCGAGAAAGAGTTTCTTCAACAAGGGTTTCATAGGCTTCAAGCGTAACCCTGCCACCTGGCAAAGCATGTCCTCGGAGGGTTGGAAACCAAACAGCTTTTTTTCGCAAAGGAGCGTCTGTTTCTAAAAAAGGGTAAAAGGTAAAAACAGCTTCTCCTCGTCGGGCATGAAAAGCATCAATCTGAGTGCGGGCGGGGGAAAAAGTGCTGGACTCTATGGCTAATCCGGCAATGGCAATGCGTGGTGGGGATGTTTTTTGGGTAGGCTCACAGCTGATTAATAAAGAAATGGCGAATAAGAAGGGGATTATACGTGGCATGAAGAGGATGTTTCTTACTAAGCTATTAAAAATAAATGAAATGGTTTATGGAAAAACGTCCTTTTAGTCATTGAGTTTAAGAACCGCCATAAAAGCTTGCTGGGGAATTTCCACATTGCCCACTTGGCGCATTTTCTTTTTCCCCTTTTTTTGTTTTTCTAACAATTTTCGTTTTCGAGTGATGTCACCTCCATAACATTTGGCTGTTACGTCTTTTCGGAGGGCTTTTATGGTTTCTCGTGAAATAATTTTGGCCCCTATGGCTGCTTGAATGGGTATATCAAATTGTTGCCTAGGGATTAGTTCTCTAAGTTTTTCACACATTTTTTTGCCTATGGTATAGGCATTGTCAGCGTGAATTAATGCTGAAAGGGCATCCACTTGATTGCCGTTAAGCAGGATATCAACCTTCACTAATTTGGAGGGTCGTATGCCTATGGGGGAGTAGTCAAAAGAAGCATAGCCTTTACTTACGGTTTTTAGGCGGTCATAAAAATCGAATACAATTTCGGCTAAGGGGAGGTCAAAACTCAGTTCAACACGTTCTGGCGTGAGATAGGTTTGATTTGTAATTTGCCCTCTTTTTTCAATACAAAGAGTCATCACATTACCCACAAAATCGGCTTTAGTGATGATGGAGGCCTTAATAAAAGGTTCTTCTACACGATCTAGCACAGAGGGGTCTGGCAGGTCAGATGGGTTATTGACCAACAGTGTGGTATCTGGATTTTTTTTAGTGTAGGCGTGATAGGAAACATTAGGGACGGTGGTGATCACGGTCATATTAAATTCTCGTTCCAAGCGTTCTTGGATAATTTCAAGATGCAACATTCCTAAAAAGCCACAGCGAAAACCAAACCCAAGGGCTGCAGAACTTTCAGGGGAAAAAACTAAGGAGGCATCATTGAGTTGGAGTTTTTCCATACTGGAGCGTAATTCTTCAAAATCTTCGGTGTCTACCGGATAAATACCCGCAAATACCATAGGTTTTACTTCTTCAAAACCGGCAATGGCTTTATGGGTGGGGTTATCGGCGCTGGTAATGGTGTCACCCACTTTCACTTCTTTAGCGTCTTTGATTCCAGTGATGAGATAGCCTACATCGCCAGCTTCAATTTTGGCTTTGGGTTGTTGGGTGAGTTTTAGGGTACCAATTTCATCGGCAAAATAGTTTTTGCCAGTAGCCATAAACTGAATTTTATCGCCCTTAGAAATACTGCCATTTAGAATTCGAAAATAGGTTTCTACCCCTCTAAAAGGGTTATAAACAGAATCAAAAATAAGAGCCTGAAGAGGGGCTTGAGAGTCTCCCTTAGGGGGTGGGATTTTTTCTAAGATGGCGTCTAAGATTTTTTCTATGCCAATGCCTGATTTTGCCGAGGCAGGAATCACTTCTTCGGAAGTACAGCCCAAAAGATCAACAATATCATCGGTTACTTCTTCTACATTGGCAGAAGGCAAATCCACTTTGTTAAGTACGGGTATAATTTCTAAATCATTTTCTAGGGCTAAATATAAATTGGAAATGGTTTGTGCCTGTATGCTCTGGGCAGCATCTACTACCAGAAGAGCCCCCTCACAAGCAGCAATAGATCGAGAAACTTCATAAGAAAAGTCTACATGGCCGGGAGTATCAATGAGATTGAGTATATAGGTTTGACCATCTTTAACAAATTCCATTTGAATGGCGTGCGACTTGATGGTGATGCCTCGCTCACGTTCCAAATCCATATTATCTAAAAGTTGATTTTGCTTTTCCCGTTCTGAAATGGTTCCAGTAAAATCCAAAAGGCGATCTGCCAAGGTGCTTTTTCCGTGGTCTATATGAGCAATAATGCAAAAATTTCGGATATGTTTCATACTGCACCAGCTTTCTTAGGTGGAACAAATATAGCTATTTGCACGGTTTTTTGTTTTTAATAAAAGGACTATATTTGGTTATGTTTCGATCTACTCAAATCTTAGGCTATCTGTTTGCTTTTTCTTTTTTGTTTTCTGCCTACACGAAGTGGATTGCCCCGGGTTATTTTGAAATAACCTTGTTGGATCAGGGCTTGGCCACCACCAGACACTTTGCAGGGGTTTTATCTAGGCTTATTATAGGATTAGAACTGGCTTTAGGGTTTAGCTTGTTGCTTCCTTTTTACCGAAAAGCCCTTTTAACTTTAGCTATTTTCTTGTTAAGTGGTTTTACTGTTCATGTAATGTATTTATGGGGCCTGGGCCAAGATGAAAACTGCGGTTGCTTTGGTGAACTCATTGCCATGACGCCATTACAATCTATTTTTAAAAATCTTTTCTTACTCCTAATGGCCACATTTCTTTACAAAAAAAGCCGTTTCCAAAAAAAGGCACCACGTGTCTTCATTTTTGTGCCTTTGCTGTTCTTTATGAGTCCTTGGGTTCATTTGCCTCTTCCTGATTATGAAGCTCTTTCTTTTAGTCAGTATACACATTTTGAAAAGCGGGGGCGCGTAGACCTAACACAAGGAGAAAAATGGGTTGCAGTGTTTAATTTAGATTGTTCGCATTGTCAGGAGACAGCCCAATTGCTGGCCCAATGGGAACGAGAGCAAAAAATGGCCTTACCACTTTATGTATTGTTTTTTAAAGAAGGATCAACCTCGGTTGAGGCTTTTGAAGCTAAAACACAAAGTAATTATCCGTATACTTTTATTGATGCTCATGCTTTTTTTGATTTGATCGGAGAATCGCCTCCAAGAATGTATCATTTGCAAAACGGACGGGTGGTAGACTATTGGGACAACAATTTTGTTAAAAGGCTAGAAGCAAAGGGTTTAAAGAAGGACTAAAGTTTTTTCCTATTTTTGCAAAAAGCTTGATTGTGCCAAAAATAGGAGACATAACATTACCTGAATTTCCGTTGTTACTAGCGCCCATGGAAGATGTGAGTGATCCGCCTTTTCGAGCGCTCTGCAAGGAACAGGGTGCCGATGTGGTTTATACAGAATTTATATCTAGCGAGGGTTTAATTAGAGCAGCGGCAAAGAGCGTTCATAAATTGGATATTTACGAAAAGGAGCGGCCGGTGGGCATTCAAATTTTTGGAGCTAATTTAGATTCTATGTTACGCTCTGTAGAAATTGTGGAGGCTTCTCAACCTGATATTATAGACATCAATTTTGGGTGTCCGGTCAAAAAAGTAGTTTCCAAAGGGGCGGGAGCGGGAATTTTGAAAGATATTCCGCTAATGGTCAAACTGACAGAAGCTCTGGTGAAACACACACACCTTCCCGTGACCGTAAAAACCCGTTTGGGATGGGATTATGATTCCATTAGAATTGTTGAAGTGGCAGAGCGATTACAAGATGTGGGTTGTTCGGCCTTGTCTATTCATGGGCGCACACGGGCGCAAATGTACAAAGGGGAAGCTGATTGGCGCCCTATCGCTGCAGTTAAGAATAACCCCAGAATGCACATTCCTATTTTTGGCAATGGGGATGTGAATAGTCCTGAAAAGGCAAAAGAAATGCGAGATGATTTTGGATTAGACGGAGCCATGATTGGACGGGCCAGTATTGGCAATCCTTGGTTTTTTAATGAGACGAAACATTTTTTAAAGACAGGCACTCATCTTTCTCCAGCCACCATGGCTCAACGCGTGGCTACAGCGCGGCGGCATTTAGAAATGGCTATTGCATGGAAGGGAGAAACGTTGGGAGTTTTGGAAACAAGAAGACATTACAGTAATTATTTCAAAGGCATATCAAACTTTAAAACATTTCGGACGGCTATGGTTACGGCCAACCATTCAGAAGAAGTTTTTGATGTTTTTGATGCAGTGGAGAGGAGCCTTGTTTCTCAGGCAGCAGGAGCCGCTCTTTGAATTTTATTAACCACACCCCTGCACGCCCATGCTGAACTAATGGATCCCAATATCATTAGGGTAAACCAAACGATAGCTAAATTTTCAAAACGAAATTGTACTGGATAGGCAATTTGCGTACCCGGAACATAGAGAAAGGGAAAAAAGTCTTGGATCAAAATTAACACGCTTCCAAGGCAAAGGCCAATGAATCCGCCCACCCCACAAATCAGTAAGCCTAAAAAGAAAAAAACATTTCGGATTTTAGGAGGAGACAAGCCCATGGCAAAGAGTATTTTTAACTGTTTTTCTTTATCTAGTATCATCATTATAAGGGCTCCAATCACATTGAAAAGGGCTATGATCATTACCAACGTAAAGATGAAGTAAATGGCTAAATGCTCGAGGTTTAACATTTTATATAAGGCTGCATTTTGATCTTTTCGGGAAATAATAGTAATGGGGTCTGAAAATAGTGGTTGAAGATTTTTTAGGAGGTCTTGTTTGGAAACCTTAGGGTTGACTTTTAACGCTATATGGGAAAATGTATTGTTTGAAAAGCCCAAAAGGTTTTGTGCAAAAGAAGCATTGGCAAAAACATATTGTTGATCTAGTTCTTCAGACACTTGATAGAGTCCTACCACATAAGCTAATTCATGCTCAAAGGGGTCTTGGTTGAGCAAGGACTGGTTTTGTTTTTTGGGCACAATGAGTTCTAAAAAGGCATCAAAATCGTTAATGCTTAAACCTAAGGCATTGGCAATACCAAACCCAACCACTACTTGGGCGCCGTTTTCTAGCCAGTTTCCAACATAAATATAATTTTCAATGGGAAGAACCTTCGTATAGTTTGAGGTGACCCCTTTGAGATAGGCCACTTGATTTTTTTCTTGATAGCTCAAAAAGACTTTTTCTTCAATTTCGGGAGCATAATGAACGATAGATTCAAGTTTTTCAAGAGCCTGATAGTGGAGGGAATCTAACGTTAGGGTTTTCCCTTGTTGGGGTTTAATCACATAGTCTGGATAGAAATTGTTTGTAAGAGACAGGCCAAACCCTTTTAGTCCATCAAAGGCACTTAAAACGACAAAAAGAGCTAAGGAAGCCAAAATGACAAGAGCTAATGCAAAGCTATTGATACGGTTGATTACCGTTTGTTGGCTTTTAGAAAAAAAATAGCGCCGGGCAATTTTGAGGGAGCCATTCATTTTTTTTGCCTTTTAGATAAGGTTTCAGGATTTTTTATAGGGTTTTGACCGGCATTTAAGGCACTGTCAATTTGCTCAATATAGTCTAGGGAGTCATCTAAATAGAAATGCAATTCGGGAATGCGCCTAAGTTGATGGCGCAAGATTTGTGATAAATCGTGTTTGAGTTGAAGGGCGTTTTCTTTGAGGGATTGCAAAAGTGAGGGTGCTTTTTCTGTGGGAAAGAAACTTACATAAACTTTTGCGGTTGTTAGATCAACGCTCACTCTCACTTTGGAAATGGAGACCATTAGATTAGCACGTCCCTCTTGCCGAATAGCTTTTTGCAACAACAAGGCAATTTCTTGCTGCAACAGGGTATTGATTTTTTTTTGGCGTTCGGATAGGATCTCCTGCATGAGCGTAAAAATACGGATAATTTGGTGAGTGTGTGGCGTTTTGGTTTATTCCTCTTCAGTGGGGGGCCAAGCCACTTGAATCCATTTATACTCAGGATTGAGGCGATAGCTTCCTAGATGCTGGCGGGACCATTGATCTGGGGTAATTAAAGACAAAAAAGTATGTTTTTCGCCTTGGTAGAGGTGGTATGTTTCACCTACAATGGGTTCAAACTTAAAGTGAGCATTATAGACTTTTTGGGTGTCTGCAGCTAGGGAAACAAATGCGGCCATTTTTTCTTTTAAGTCATCCAGTTCTGCTTGAAAATGCTTTGAGACAGCCTCAACGCCTTTTTTTTTGAAATGATTTACATTGGGCACGTCAATAACGGGGCCGCTTAAGGAAGTTGCATAAGGGAGCCACTTGGCTATGTAGGCCTGTTTTTCTTCATCCCAAGCCACGGCATCTGGCTTTTTCTTTTTCACTTTTTTTAGCAAATATAATAACATTTAAAGGAGTTGTGACTTTTGCTTCAGGGCTCTCTGTTTATTTAACGCCTATCTCTTTTGGATTTTTTTTAACCCATTGGAGATTTTTATATCTTTAGTAGAGAAATATTTTTAAAATGATTCGATATGTTTTTTTAGGCTTAGGAGCGTTTTTTTATCTGCTTGTGTTTTATTTAATTTTATTCAATGATCCGTATCAAGATAATGCACTTTTTCAGCTGGTGGAAGACAATGCCTTCAATTTTTTGTATTCTTTCCTTTCTGCCGTTGCCTTTGCCGTGATGGGGACAGGTTTTTTACTCTTGTCTCATTTCTGGGGTGATCGGCAAAAATAAAATGCTTTTTTTGACACTAGATAGTAAAAAAGTAGGGGAAAGGTCAATAATTTAAAATTTACCTTCACTAAGGGCCAAAGTGTAACGCTATATTTGTGCTAAGTTCAAATTACAACAGGGTTTTGTAAGAGACATTCAACACCCATGTTGTTGCAAAGATATTTGATAGAAAACAAAAACAACAAACCTTCAGACCTTACATTTTAAAAAAACAGCTATGTAAGGGAGGAGATTAACTCGGTGGAGTGTTTAGTTACTTTGCGTGAGATCCATCACAATATCCATCAGGGTTTTGAGTGTTACCACAACCACATTTAGGTCTATTCATTTTCATAATAATAACTTTAATACAAATGTACAAACAATTATTGTATGTACAAATAATAATTAAATTTTTAATAGATACCACAACCTTAAAGTTGTTTTTTTAAAAGGAGTCTTAAGATAATTTGTCAAACTTTGGTGTTGGATACCCAAGGTGATATTTAAAACCTTTTGGTTTCCACAAAAGAAATTTTAAAAAGAGGCAGATTATTTTACTGGATCACATTGAAGATTTCTGATTTCATCAAAAGTCCATTCTTCTGTTTGCACCCATTTCCCGCTAAGTCCTTGTTCCACAATGCTACCGTCAGAATAATTCTTAAGAAATAAATTTAAATATATCACATTTTGTAGGCTTTCTACAGTATAAATGTATTCTCTGTAATAATTTAAAACGACATCTGAGGTGTCATAATTTATAACCCTTAAAAGAAGGGAATCGGGATTATTTGTTATTATTTCAAAAACCTCAGTACCCCAGGTAAATTGTTTTGTATGGTTTTCAAATTTCAATTCTTCTATACCTAAGTAATCGCAATTATTTATGTTACCATCCCAATAATCAACAAGTGCCAAATTAAACTGATTGTTCTCTATTTGGGCATATTGATGATAAACAGCGTCACCAAACACAACATAGGATTCGGCAAGATTTAAAATACTGTCATTATACCATAGTGTGTTATTGTAAAGTTCTGTGAATGTACTTTCTGAATTTTGTATTTCTTGGGTTGAGCACGAAACAAAGAAGATTGCAAAAACTGAAACAATAATTTTTTTTCTATCAAGGGTATCATTTATGTTAGCCATTTTCTCCTCTACATTAATCACCACATTAGCTTAAAGCATATACTATTTATGGCTAATAATTTTCAAAGTACAAAGAATTACTAGAATATAGGGACGAAGAGAGGCATTATTTATGACTAAATTATAATTTTATCTTAGGGTTAGTGTTTATACGAAGTTTTTCTTTGAATATTAATGATAGAGGTTAAGAACATGGATTATAAAAATTAAGAACACCAAGCTTAGTCGATAGTGAAAAGATATTGAGAAGAGGATGTTAGAGTTGAAACAAAGTACAAGAAATTATTCTACGGGCTTTATTAAATATATGGCTAGGCTAAATGTTAACATTAATGCAGCAGGCATTGATTTTATTAAGGTGTCATCTATACTGAAATGAAAATAAATTGCTCCAATCATCAAGGCAGCTATTGTGACCAATGGTATAAACTCAAGTTTTTTATTAAAGATGCTTATTAGAAGAAATAATGCGGCAACTACTTTAATAATTCCTATTACATACATTGTATTTACAGATAATCCATAAGAAGCAAATTCTGTAATTAAATCAGTTGAATCTCCTCCTCTGTATATGGATTTCTTATTAACTCTTACTATCCAAACATTTAATATGGTTAATGAAACAACCCCTTTTAAAACAATTCTTAAATATTTCATCATCTTACTAAGATAATAAATATGGAAAGAATGGCAGAGATACCAAATAAATGATTAGGAGAGGTTAGAAGTAAGTAGGAAAACCGAATGTAAGGTTTAATTAACTTTATACACGTAAAAGACTTAAAAATGGTCAAAAGATTAAGTAGCTTTGGAAGAAATTTAAATGAGTGCCAAATATTTGACAATTAATATTAATTTTATCCTCGTTAAATTAACTGTTTATCAATAAGGTCCTATAGCTCAGTTGGTTAGAGTAGCTGACTCATAATCAGTTGGTCCCTGGTTCGAGCCCAGGTGGGACCACCAACAGAAACCCTAACTCCTTAAAAATGAGAAAGTTAGGGTTCTTTTTTTCTCAAAAATGGGGTTGGGGTAATAAGAGGGGTAATAAATCTGAAGACTTAATGTCTTGATATTCACGAAAAAAAACTTTAATAAGGTCCTTTTTGGACTCGAACCAACCAAAACAAATCAATTTTAAGTTTCTGTCCCATTTGGGACAGGTTTAATTAATACAAAAAACCCTTACTTTAAAAAGTGGTATCTGCAGATACACTTTTTATTTTACCCTTGGGGTAATAAATTATTACCCTATGGGTAAAAATCACTTAATTAACCAATTGATAATCAATATGTTAATTAGATGTTTTGAATCCAGGTGGGACCACCAACAAAGAAAGGTGCTAACAAAGAATATACTGTTAGCGCCTTTTCTTATTTGTCCCCAGATTTGTCCCTGATTGGATATAAAAACCACTCCGATTAGGGTTTAGAAAAAAAGTATTCTCTCGGTTACAAGAAACCTCATCTTTGAAATAACCTCTGTTAGATTTAACAGAAGTTGAATTGGTATTAGACCCTTTTATGGGAAGTGGAACTACTGGAAGAGTTTGTGATGAGTTAGGGAGGAGTTTTTTGGGATATGATTTGAAGGGGTA
>JBMYZB010000052.1:0-11130 GCA_049609945.1 Flavobacteriaceae bacterium | reverse complement strand
CAATGCCTCCCCAGAGGGCATAGGTTTTTCCACTACCTGTGGGCGCATGTAACATTCCGCTGTTGCCAGCTTCATAGGCCTTCCAGCATTCTTTTTGAAAGCTTTGCGGACGCCACCCTTGAACATCAAACCACTGCTTTAGACTGTTCATGGCAACAATTGTTTAAGATCTTCCAAACTATTGGCCTCGGCACTTTTTTTGTCATGACGCCAACGCAAAATTCTGGGAAACCGAACGGCAACACCACTTTTGTGACGCGGTGAGGGTGCCAAACCTTCAAAGGCAATTTCAAAAACCAACTCCGGTTTTACTTGACGCACAGGTCCAAAACGATCCAATGTATTTTTTTTGACAAACCGATCCACTTCTTTTATTTCAGCATCGGTCAAACCCGAATAAGCTTTGGCAAATGTCACGAGTTGGTCTTTTTGCCAAAGAGCAAAGGTATAATCACTGTAAAGGTTTGTGCGCCGCCCATGCCCCCGCATGGCATAGGTTAATACCGCATCAATGGTTTTAGGATCTGATTTCCATTTCCACCAACTCCCTTTTTTTCGTCCCACGGCATAGGGGGCTTCTTTATGTTTGAGCATCAATCCTTCACTTCGTTTTTCTTCCGCCCGAGCTCTTTCTTGCGTCACTTCTTCCCAAGTGGTAAAAGTCAAAACTTCAGAAAGTAATATAGGCACATTTGTTCCCTTGTAATTTTGATATAAATCATTCAAAATTACTTGTCGTTTTATCAGTGGCATGGCACGGATGTCTTTTCCTTCCCATTCCAAGAGATCATATAGCATTAAAATAATGGGATTGTCTTGTAGTATTTTTTGAGTAACTGTTTTACGACCGATACGTTTTTGAAGGTCATTAAAGTTTCCGATCACCCCATCTTTATAAGGAATTAATTCGCCATCCACCACTGTTCCATTTGGCAGTAGTTCAGCAAGACATTCTAGCTCAGGGAATATATCTGTGATTAATTCTTCTCCTCGGCTCCATAAAAAATGTTTGCCGCCGCGCACAATGAGTTGGGCACGCATGCCATCCCATTTGTGTTCCACCCGCCAATCACTTGTGTTTTCTTTTTGTTGAAATCCTTCTTCTAGGGCATAGGCCAGGAAGAAAGGATAGGGTTGCGCCATTTGGTCTTCTGGGTTGGGTGCAACGATCAATTGCTGAAAGGTGGTTTGTTCTGGGCTCCATTGGCCCATTAATCGATGCGCTAAAATATTTTCATCAATTTTTACCGCTTTGGATAAAGCTTTGGTCATCAGTTTTTGACTAATACCTATGCGAAACCCTCCAGTTAAGATTTTATTAAACACAAAGCGTTCGAAGTGATTAAACCCTTGCCAACGCATCAATATATAGGCTTTTTTTTCTTCCTCATCTTTGGGTTTTAAGGCGATTATTTCAGCAATACATTGCGCCAGTGTGGGTGGTTTTTTTTGTGTCTTTTGCCGAACCAAAAGAGCGATGGTTTCTGCCAAATCACCCACAATATGATAGGTCTCTTCAAAAAGCCATTTGGGCAATTGGGCTGCTTCGGCGGCCCAGGCTCTTAACAAGGTGGTTGTTACTGGGCGTTTGGGTCGCCGATGTGAAAGCAAAGCCACGGCCCAAAGCGCATCTTCTTGTGGTGCAGTGTTAAAATAGTGGGTTAAGGCTGCCACTTTTTCGTTGGTTTTATTGGTGCTGTCCAGCGTTTCAATTAGAGTGGCAAAACGTCTCATTCGGCAGTATTGGTTTCTAGGGTTTCGCCCTCATATTGAGTCTTTTCTGTACGTGCATTCCAACCCTGACCCCTTAAATATTGTGCAAAAAGATCGGTATAGCCGTGGGTGGTAATCACATTTTCACAACCCGTGGCTTTTATGGCAGACAACAATCCCGGCCAATCAGCATGATCTGAAATAATAAAGGCTTTGTCCACTGCTCTTCTCCTTCGGGCACCTCTCAGAGCCATCCACCCGGAAGCATAAGCTGTAGAAAGCACCCCCAATTTTTTAGCCAAAGCACTACCCAAAACAGCTGGGGGTGCAAGCACCAAATGGCCCTCTACTTCCTTTTTTAAAGTGTCTTTGGTGATTAGTTCTGTGGGTGGAAAGTCAACAAATTGTCTCAACACTTCCGTCATTTTCTCAGTGGCACTGTGGGTGTAAATTTTACCGATGGCGGGGTCTAGGTGCTTCAAGAGGCGTTGAATTTTTCCCAAGGAATAGCCCATCAACAAACTGGTTTTTTTTTCGTCTCTATTTTGAGCCCACCACTGGTTTATTTGATTGTGTATGGTTTGGGGTTCTTCCCACTGAAAAACGGGTAAGCCAAAGGTGCATTCTGTGATAAAGGTGTGGCAAGGCACCACTTCAAAGGGAGTGGAAATATGATCCACTTGCATTTTATAATCGCCTGTAAACACCCAAACCTCTCCTTTGTACGCCACACGAATTTGTGAAGAACCGGGCACATGACCCGCCGGATGTAGTGAAAATTGAACCCCGTTGATGGTAAAAGTTTCGCCATATTTTTTCCCATTTACCGATATTTTTCCTAAGCGGTGTTGCATGATGGGTACATTCATTTGGTGGGTAATATAGTGCTTACTTCCCCACCGGGCATGATCGGAATGGCCGTGAGAAATGATGGCTTTCTCTACACCTCGCCAAGGGTCTAGATAAACATTGGCTTGAGCGCAATAAATTCCTTTGGAAGTAAATTCCAGCAATGGCATTTTCCCTTTTTCTTTTTTTAGGAAAGGTACAAAAATGCAGTTAAACCTTCTTTTTAACTGATGGTTAATAACTCGGGATAACTCCATTTTTTCTCTTACGGGGAATTGAATATTTTCGTTTTAATGTATTTGATTTTTGATACCGAAACTACTGGACTGCCCAATCGCTGGGACGCTCCCTTAAGCGACAGTGAAAACTGGCCCAGATGTATTCAAATTGCCTGGCAAATTCACGATGAGGCGGGACAAATGGTGGCTCATGAAAATTATTTGATTCAACCAGCGGATTTCACAATTCCCTTTGAATCGGAACAAGTGCATGGTATTTCAACAGCTTTGGCCGAAACAGAGGGAGTAAATCTTTCTACTGTCTTAGCAAAATTTGCAACTGCTTTAGATCAGGTTTCTTTTGTTGTGGGGCATAATGTTTCTTTTGATCGAAACATTATGGGAGCTGAATTTTTACGATTGGAATTGACAGATGCCTTAGAAAATAAACTAGTGGTGGATACATGTACGGAAGAAACCGCATTGTTGTGTCAATTACCTGGCGGAAGAGGAGGTAAATTTAAACTACCTACCCTTTCTGAACTTTATTCTTTCCTCTTTCAAGCTTCTTTTGCTGAAGCGCATAATGCCACTGCCGATGTTGAAGCCACAGCACGGGTCTTTTTAGAATTATTGCGTAAAGATGTGTTACACCCCACGGCCTTTGTAAAAACAATGCATTCCACAGAAGCTCTTAAAAGGATAGAAGTTCCATTTGAATTGGTGGGTCTAAAGCATCAAAACCTAAAAGCTGCTTCCAAAGCACTAGAACGTAAAGCCACACCTACAATCCATTCAACACCTCCTGAAGTAGCCCCTACAGAGGCGGTTACGACTTCTGTTTCGTTTGTGCATTTACACAACCATTCACAATTTTCTGTGCTGCAAGCCACCTCACGAGTGAACCAATTGGTGGAGGCCACAGCAAAATATGAAATGCCTGCAGTGGCCCTCACTGATCACGCTAATTTGATGGGTGCGTTTCATTTTATTAAGGCAATAGAAAGATATAACAAAGAGCAACCTGCCGAAAAGCAGATCAAACCCATCATTGGCTGTGAGTTTTATGTATGTGATAACCACAAAGACAAAACACGACGCGATGACGGTTATCAAATTGTGTTTTTAGCTAAAAACAAACAAGGTTATTATCATTTGGCAAAAATGTCTTCTATTGCCTATGTGGACGGGTTTTATTATGTGCCCCGAATTGACCGCAGCGTGGTGGAACAATATAAAGAACACCTTATTGTACTCACGGGAAACACCTATGGAGAGGTGCCATCAAAAATTTTAAATGTGGGCGACCGCCAAGCAGAAGAAGCCCTGCAATGGTGGCACACCCAATTTGGAGACGATCTTTATATTGAATTAATGCGCCACGGAGAAACTGGCGAAGACCGTGCCAATGCCGTTTTATTGCGGATGGCTAAAGCTCATAATATTCCCATTGTGGCTACCAACAACACGTATTATGTGCATAAAGAGGAGGCCAACGCCCATGATATTTTGCTATGCGTTAAAGAGGGTGAAAAACAAGCCACTCCCATTGGTAAAGGACGCGGCTATCGTTATGGATTTCCCAACCAAGAATATTATTTTAAATCACCCCAGGAAATGCAAGAGTTGTTTCACGATTTGCCAGAAGCCCTCTTGAATACAGAAAAAATTGTTTCTAAAATTGAAGTATTTTCCTTAGCGCGGGAGGTTTTATTGCCCAAATTTGCTATACCCGAGACTTTTTTGGATCAAGCCACACCCGAAGATAAAGATGGAGAAAATGCTTATTTGCGATATTTGACCTATCAGGGAGCTAAAGCCCGCTACAAAACCCTTACTCCTGAAATTCAGGAGCGTATTGATTTTGAGTTAGAAGTGATTGCCAAAACGGGTTATCCGGGTTATTTTTTGATCGTACAAGATTTTATTGCTGCTGCTCGAGAAATGGACGTTTCTGTGGGCCCGGGAAGAGGTTCCGCTGCTGGATCTGTGGTGGCTTATTGCTTAAAAATTACGAATATTGACCCTATTGCCTACGACTTACTTTTTGAGCGTTTTCTCAATCCGGACCGAGTAAGTATGCCCGATATTGATATTGATTTTGACGATGAGGGACGCGGCAAAGTGATGGACTATGTGATAGAAAAATATGGAGCCAATCAAGTGGCACAGATCATTACTTATGGTACCATGGCAGCCAAATCTTCTATTAGAGATACCGCTAGGGTATTGGATTTGTCTTTAAGCGAAGCCGACCGTTTAGCTAAACTATTGCCGAACATTAGATTGAATAAAATTTTCACTTCTTCTGAAAATGAATTAAAAGAAAATTTACGAGTAGATGAATTTTCACGGGTGCAAGAAATTAAGGAACTTGCAGAAGAAGACACGCTTTCTGGGCAAACCATACAACAAGCCAAAGTGCTGGAAGGTTCTTTGAGGAATACGGGCACCCACGCTTGTGGGGTGATTATTACACCAGATGATATCACCCAATTTGTACCTATTGCAACGGCCAAAGACTCTGATTTAAACGTGACGCAGTTTGATAACTCGGTGGTTGAAGATGCAGGGTTGTTAAAAATGGACTTTTTAGGGTTAAAAACCTTAACCTTGATTAAAGACACGGTAAAATTGGTGCACTACATTCACGGAATAGAATTAAATCCGGATACCTTTCCCCTGGATGACGAAAAAACCTATCAGCTTTTTCAGCGGGGTGATACGGTAGGTATTTTCCAATATGAATCAGCGGGAATGCAAAAATATTTAAAGGATTTAAAGCCCACAGTTTTTGCCGATCTCATCGCCATGAATGCCTTATACCGACCTGGGCCTTTGGAGTATATCCCTAGTTTTGTGGCTCGAAAAAATGGGGAAGAAGCCATAGCTTTTGATTTGCCTGAAATGGAAGAATTCCTGAAAGAAACCTATGGCATTACGGTTTATCAAGAGCAGGTGATGTTGTTGTCTCAAAAATTGGCGGGTTTTAGTAAGGGTGATGCTGATGTATTGCGCAAAGCTATGGGGAAAAAGATTTTTGCTTTAATCGAAAAACTGAAACCGCAATTTATAGAAGGAGGCAAAAGCAATGGTCACCCAGAAGAAATTTTAGAAAAAATTTGGCGAGATTGGGAAGCTTTTGCTGCTTACGCTTTTAATAAATCACACTCCACTTGTTATGCTTGGATTGGGTATCAAACGGCCTATTTAAAAGCACATTATCCGGCAGAATATATGGCTGCAGTCTTGTCTAACAATATGAATGACATCAAACAGGTCACCTTTTTTATGGAAGAGTGCCGGCGTATGGGATTGGAGGTTTTGGGCCCTGACGTGAATGAAAGCTTCTACAAGTTTACGGTCAATCAAAAGGGGGCCATTCGTTTTGGGATGGGTGCCATCAAGGGCGTGGGACAAGGTGCTGTGGCCACCATTATAGAAAATCGAAAGGAGGAAAAATACCAATCTATTTTTGATTTAGTAAAGCGTGTAGACCTGCGAGCCGCCAATAAAAAGGCCTTTGAAAATTTGGTGTTGGCAGGTGGCCTAGATTCTCTGGGTGAAGTGCATAGAGCACAATATTTTAATCCAGATGGAGAGGGTATTATCTTTCTAGAAAAGGCTTTGCGTTTTGGCACCAAGTTTCAAGAAAACGAAAATTCTGCTCAAGTGAGTCTGTTTGGTGAGCAAGTAGAAAGTACATATCAGGACCTCAGTATTCCACCATGTGAACCCTGGAGTTCTTTGGCTACATTGAAAAAGGAAAAAGAGGTGGTAGGCATATATCTTTCTGCCCATCCGTTGGATGTTTTTGCTTATGAAATGCGTTTTTTTGCCAGTGTGCCCTTGCAACATCTCAATGATTTAAATCCTTTTTTACGAAAGGAATTGGCTGTGGGTGGAATTGTTAACGAAGTGGAACACCTTGAAAGCAGAAATGGAAAAGCGTGGGCCCGTTTTGTTTTGGAAGATTTTTCTGATCAATACGAGTTTCGCATCTTTGGAGAAGACTATTTAAAATACCGTCATTTTTTGGTGGTAAATCAATTTATCCGCATTCGATTTATGGTCCGGGAAGGCTGGCGTGATCGAGAAACCGGAAAGGGAGGTGCACCTCGTATTCAATATCAATATTTTGAGATGTTGCAAAACACGCTAGAAAACAATGCTAAAAAATTGACCCTAAAAATAGACATACATCAGCTTGCTTCGGATACAGTAAAAAAAATAGATCAACAAATACATGGTTTTAAGGGGGATAAGCCCTTGTTTTTTAATGTATATGATTCCAAAAAGAAGGTGAAATTAACACTCTATAGTAGAAAAAAGAAAGTAAAAATTGATTCCAATTTATTGCAATTATTAGAAAGAGAAAAGTGGCCCTATCACATTAATTAAAAGAATAGTTATATAAAATTTATTGATTTAAGAGCACTATTTTATAAACAGAAAATATTTACTTTTGACAAAATTATTAAAATGGCTATAGAGATATCCGATACTACTTTTGAAGAACTTGTTTTACAATCCGAAAAACCTGTTTTGGTTGATTTTTGGGCTGCTTGGTGTGGTCCTTGTCGAATGGTGGGCCCTGTCATTGAAGAATTAAGCAATGATTATGAAGGCAAAGCTGTTGTGGGTAAACTTGATGTAGATCAAAATCAAGAATTTGCAGCTAAATATGGTGTTCGAAACATCCCAACAGTTTTGGTTTTTAACAAAGGTGAATTGGTGGCTCGACAAGTGGGAGTTGCCCCCAAAACCACATATGCTGAAGCCTTAGACGCTCTGCTCTAGGCTACCCTGTTTTTTTTGTTTTATTCCTTTTTATTGCATTTGTTTGGGAAATAGAAAATGCAATGTATATTTGCACACGCTAATTGGGTCTGGTAGTTCAGTTGGTTAGAATACATGCCTGTCACGCATGGGGTCGCGGGTTCGAGTCCCGTCCAGACCGCTCTTTAAAGAAGTTGTGTGTTGTTAGATTGGAATACTTCCAATGTTTTCAACCAGTGAGAAGCTTTCCAGTGAAATGGAGGGCTTTTTTTGGTTATAGTTAGATAAAAAAAACACAAAATAAGCGTACAAAAAATCCCCTCCAAAAAGGAGGGGATTGAAGGATTGGTGTCTGAATTTAAATAGATAATGAAAAAACTTTGCCGATTAGTTTACAGAAAATGAACTGCTCCGGTTTTGATATCATACATAGCTCCCACAATTTTTATGGCGCCTTCAGACTCTAATTCGGCCAAAACTGGACTTTGCTCCCGAATATCGGCAATGGTCATCTGCACGTTTTTTTCGGCCACTTGATCCACAAATTGATTGTTGCCTGAATTCCGTAGTGCTGGATCTGTTGGCTCTACAACAGCTTCTACAGCGGGTTCAATTTTCTGGATCAAGGCACTTAAGTTGCCTAAGCGAGCATGGTCACAAGCGCCTTTCACAGCACCGCAGGCAGTGTGTCCTAACACCACCACCAACTTAGTGCCAGCGAGTTTGCAAGCAAATTCCATGCTACCCAAAATGTCTTCATTTACAAAATTTCCTGCAATGCGAACACTAAAGATATCTCCAATGCCTTGGTCAAAAACTAATTCTGCCGATACACGCGAGTCTATACAGCTTAAAATGGTGGCAAAAGGATATTGGCCACTGCTGGTTTCTTTAACTTGTTCCATTAAATTACGCTCGGCTTTTTGATTGTTTTGAAACCGGGCATTACCCTCTTGTAAAGCGGTTAAGGCTTTTTCGGGGGTCATTGTTTGTTGTGTTTCTAGGGTATGTGCTTTCATTTTATTTAATTTTTATTGTTATTTAACTGCGCATCTTTATGCGCTTTCTTTTTTTGTGTTTAAAAGGGTTGCAAAGCTGTCAGGTTGCTTAACAGTTCCGTTTTCTCGGATGACTGTGATTTCAATATTTCTAGTTTTCGCTTTATCCAAAAAGTTATCTAAAATTTCGATCACATCATTATCAAGATAAACCGTTTTGGAAATATCCAATTCTAGTATGGAGTCTTGTGGTAGGAGTTCCAGTTCTTTAAGAATGGCCCCTTTATTGATAAAGGTAACTTCTTCTGCCAGTTGCATCATAATTTTATTTTTACCATCGGATTTGTCTTTGATATGAAGAAAGTGTGAGTTTTGATAGCTTTTAATCAGAATAATTGTTATTCCAACAACAAGCCCCAGTCCAATACCCACGAGCAAATCGGTAAAAACAATACCAATTATGGTAACCACAAAAGGCACAAATTGTTTCCATCCCAATTTATACATTGTTATGAATAAGGTTGGTTTTGCAAGTTTATAACCCACAAGAAATAAGATGGCTGCTAAAACAGAAAGTGGAATTTTATTGAGCAAAAACGGTATGGTTAATACTGAGATCAACAAAAAGAATCCATGAATAATGGCTGATAATTTTGTTTTACCACCGGAGTGAATATTAGCAGAACTTCTAACAATCACTTGAGTGATGGGTAGTCCGCCAATAAGTCCTGAAATTATGTTTCCAGTGCCTTGCGCCACCAACTCACGGTTGGTTGGTGTTATCCGCTTGAGGGGGTCAATAGAATCGGTGGCTTCAACACAAAGTAAGGTTTCCAAACTGGCCACCAGGGCAATGGTGAAGGCAGTGATCCAAATTTGAGAATCGCCAATGGCAGCATAATTTGGAAAGGTGAATTGTGATACAAAGGAGCCCAAATCTTCAGCCACGGGCACACTCACAAGCAAGTTGGAATTGATGCCCCAAAAAGCATCTCCAGCAGTGGCCACGCTATATATTACGCCAACCACCACAGCAACAAGGGGTCCTTGTATGAGTTGGAAAAGTTTTGCTTTTTTAACTAAAAAATTTTCCCAAAGCAATAAAATCAATAGGCCTATAATGGCTATCAAAGTGGCTCCTGGGCTAATGTGATTGAGAGTGGAAAAAATACCTGAAAAGGTATTTTCACCGCCTTGGGCAAACGAAAAATCGCCTTGAGCCGCGGCTTCATAGCCAAAAAAGTGTGGGATCTGCTTTAAAAAGATGATGATTCCAATGCCAGTGAGCATCCCTTTGATAACAGAGGAAGGAAAATAATATCCTATAATCCCTGCTTTGAGAATGCCAAAAACCAGTTGGATAACACCCCCGAGCACAACGGCTAAAAGGAAGTTTTCAAAACCACCAAGGGTTCCAATGGCTGTGAGTACAATGGCTGCTAAACCCGCTGCGGGTCCACTAACGCCAATTTGTGAACCACTCAAAGAGCCCACAACTATACCTCCTATAATACCAGCAATAAGTCCTGAAAATAGGGGTGCTCCACTAGCAAGGGCAATGCCCAAACAGAGGGGAAGAGCCACAAAAAACACTACAATACTGGCTGGGAGATCTGATTTAATATGTTTGAATATTGAATTTTTATTCATTTTAAATAGTTTTAATTTTGCCTATTCTACTTTGGCAAGTTTGAAAAAACGGTTGTATAAAGTTTTGGGACAGAACTAGACCCGTTCGGGAGGTGGCAAAATCACCTTTATGTATAAAGAATAAAATTTTTTTTCACTAAAATTGAAATTAGTCTTTAAACAAAGTAGGTTTTGTTTTGGTTTAACCCAATATGAATGAGTATTGATTTTTTCTTTCTCTTGACTGTCTTCTTTCTCGTCAGTATCATTGTTCCAATCAAAGTCAATAAGGGCTATTTGTTCATTATTCCACATGAAAGAATAAGTCATTATCGATGGCTCTGCTAATATCCCTACGGTTATCAAAAAAAGAACCGTAAAGTAACGTTTTGGAAGAAGAGTTTTAAGCTTCATTTTTTATTGCGTTAAAAACTAAATTAGTATAAAAACAAACGATACTTTCTTTTCCTTTCTCAACATCGGTGAGAGCTGGCAAATGCTCAGAAAAAAATTGTTGTTGATGAGCTCCCTCAATTAGCGTAGAAACCATCATGTGTGAATATTTATAGTTTGGGTTGATTTGCAATATGAAATCACTCACTTGGTCCACTACTTTTTTGTAGGGTTTAAAATATCCCTTTGCGTTTTCTGAGTCAACATCTTTGGTCAAATAGGCCTTAATGGATTCAGCCACTATAATTTTGTGAAGCAACACTTCATTTATATAGGAAAAATTTTGATCCTCCTCAATGTTTTGGGTTAGCAATTTTATAGAACGAGTCAATTTTTCTTTTGGGTCTTTAATGTTGGTTGTAAAAAAAACCAGTTGATATTCTTTCCAACTCCAATACCAATTGATCAAATAAAGTAAAAGAGTATGCTTGCTTTTAAAGTAACGATATATCGAACTTTCATTAGACCCAATTTGATCACCTACTTTTTTA
>JBMYZB010000051.1:0-11185 GCA_049609945.1 Flavobacteriaceae bacterium | reverse complement strand
CGGCATAAAAAGATTCAAATTCCATGGTGGCTTTATCAGTTTCGATTTCAGCTAAAATATCACCCTCTTTAACCGTATCTCCTTTTTTCTTTAACCATGTGGCCACGGTGCCTTCTTCCATGGTATCACTTAACCTAGGCATGGTAATCACCTGTGCCCCTTCGGGCATGGCCACTTGAGCTGCCACTGGAGTAACTGTTTCTTGAGTAGAGGTCTCCTCCGGGGCAGTTGTAGCAGGAGTTTCTGGCACTGCATCAGTTGCTTTTAATAGGGCTGAAATATCTTCTCCCTTTTCGCCAATAATGGCCAAGAGCGAGTCCACCGGGGCGGTGCCACCTGTGTCAATACCAATATGTAAAAGCACCCCTTCATTAAAAGATTCGAATTCCATGGTGGCTTTATCGGTTTCAATTTCAGCTAATATGTCACCTTCTTTAACCGTATCACCAACTTTTTTAAACCATTGGGCCACGGTTCCTTCTTCCATCGTGTCGCTTAAACGCGGCATGTTCACTTTTACGGCCATGAGTTATAATTTATGGGTTAAGAAAGGATAGTCTTTTTGTTCATAAACGGCATCATACATCACGTTCTTTTCTGGATAGGGAGACTCTTCGGCAAATTTTTCACATTCTGCCACTCGCTCTTTTACCTGTTGATCGATGGCATCAAGCTGCTTTTGGGTAGCATATTTTTTACTTAAAAGAACTTCCTTCACTTTCGTGATTGGATCAATTTTTTTGTACTCTTCTACTTCTTCTTTGGTTCGGTAGTGCTGCGCATCTGACATGGAGTGGCCTCTATAACGATAGGTTTTTAATTCCAAAAAAGAAGGGCCACCGCCACTTCGGGCTCTAGAAATGGCTTTGTCAAAGGCTTTGGCAACAGCCACTGGATCCATTCCGTCCACAGGTTCACACGGCATATCATAACCCAAACCTAATTTCCATATTTCAGTATGTGAGGCTGTGCGTGCCACAGAGGTTCCCATGGCGTAGCCATTGTTTTCTACCCCAAAAACCACTGGCAATTGCCAAAGCATGGCTAGGTTCAGGGTTTCATGTAAAGACCCTTGACGCACGGCGCCATCGCCCATAAAACAAAGGGTGACATTATCTCGTTTGAAATATTTATCCCCAAAGGCCATACCGGCACCCAAAGGAATTTGACCTCCCACAATACCATGTCCCCCATGAAAAAGGTGTTCTTTGGAAAAAATGTGCATGGAGCCACCCAAGCCCATTGAAGTGCCTGTGGCTTTGCCGTAGAGTTCGGCCATTACGCGTTTTGGATCTACGCCCATACCGATGGGTTGCACATGGTTTCTGTAGGCAGTAATCATTCGATCTTTGCCCAGTTCCATGGCATGAAGGGCACCTGCTAAAACAGCTTCTTGGCCATTGTAAAGGTGAAGAAATCCACGCACTTTTTGCTGAATGTAAACAGCGGCTAATTTGTCTTCAAATTTGCGCCAAAAGAGCATGTTTTCATACCAATTAATATAGGTCTGTTTGGTGATCTTTTTCATCAAATCCTTTATGTTGGTTTCTTGTTGTTAGTCAACAAAATTACAGATTAAAAAGATATAGGTAAAATATTCCTTTAAATTAATTCTGAGCCGTTGGGTTTTGTGGGGCTTCTTCTGTATTGATCGTCACATTTCCCAAGTCTAAGGTTAGCGAGAACCGCAACGTGTTTTCTAAAGGGCTACGGACATTGGATGTTGAAAACAAATAAGAAACATCCACTTTAAATCCACTAAGATTAAATCCAGTACCCATGGTTACATAACGCCTAGAACCTTTTTCTACACTTTCATGGAAATAGCCCGAGCGAAGAGCAAAAACAGCATTAAAACGATATTCTAATCCTAGTGCATAGGTGATTTCTTGCAATTCTTCTGCCACCCCGCCTGAGGCATCATTAAATGAGGTAAAGATTCCGTTTAAAAAATCAATATCAGGTTGTTTATAGCCCAAATAGTTGCCTGAGGCGTCGTATGTAGCCACAGGGCTAGGCACAAGAAGTTTATTAAATTCTGTGTAAAATCCCAACGTATTGTTGTCGTCAAATAAAAAATCGAGACCAAATCCAGTTTTAAAATTGGTGGGTATAAAGTTTTTTTCACCGCCAATATCATAATTCAATCGAGGCCCAATATTAGAAATATTAAAACCGGTTCTAAAGAGTAAGTCTTGGTCAGCCCATTCAAAGGGGTCGCTTTGATAAAAACCTGAAATATCTATCCCTAAAGAGTTGGCCGCATTGGCATCCCCTTCATTTCTAATTTTTAGATCAGAGCGAATGTATCGACCGGCCACAGACATGGCAAATTTTTCACTTAGTTTAAGCGCATAGGAAATGTCAAGGGTCAGCTCGTTGGGGCGTTCCATCCCTTGGTCAATAATATTGCCTCCAATAAATTCATTGAATTGAATATCACCCAAGCTAAAATATTTTAAACTTCCGGCCCATGCACTGCGTTCATTATTTCTTTTATAATAGGTGAGATTGCCTAAAAAAATATCATTAACCAATTTACTTAAATACGGCGTATAACTAAAACCTAAGCTTGAGGTGCCCTCTGTGAAAACATATTTAGCTGGATTCCATTGCTGAGAATAGGCATCTGCTGAGGTGGCTACTCCAAGATCACCCATTCCAGCGGCCCTAGCATCAGGGGTAATCATTAAAAAAGGTACCCCTGTGGTGATGACACGATTGCTATTTTGCGCCATTCCAAAAAAAACAAAAAAAACCAGGATTAATGATAAAAATATAGGCTTCATAATTGCATTTGGTAAGTTCACATATCTATAACGAAAAAATTACTAAAATCTTATGAGACAAGAATTTTAGAAAGCCTAATTAGGTTTATACAATAAAGTTGAAGAATTCACGTTTGTGTAGTATTGAAATGCGAGATTTGTGTGGTATTAATGCCCGATGTTGTTAAAGATTTTATGTATCTTGCATAACTAAAACATAAATTAACTAGATGAAAGTGAATGTTTTAAGTCAATGGATGCTTTTTTCTGCAGCCATTCTATTGTTTGTGGGCTGTGGAGGAAACAACATTTCTCGAGGCACCGGTTGGGATATTAATTCCAAAAAAGGAGGATTTCAATATAATATTGATTTTGATGATCAGGAGACAGGTCCTGGTCTTGTTTTTATAGAAGGAGGTACTTTTACCAAGGGACAAGTACAAGACGATGTAATGCACGATTGGAACAACACTCCTACACAACAACATGTGATGTCCTTTTACATAGATGAAACCGAGGTGACCAACCTGATGTATATGGAATATTTAGATTGGTTAGAAACTGTATTCCCTACCAGTGAGATACGCTACAGACAAATTTATGAGGGAGCCCTTCCTGATACCCTTGTTTGGCGAAGTCAATTAGGGTATTTGGAAGAATTAACCACCAACTATTTACGACATCCCGCCTATGCCGAATATCCTGTGGTGGGGGTAAATTGGCTGCAAGCCGTTCAATATGCCGAATGGCGAACAGATCGTGTCAACGAATTTTTTCTAGAAAGAGAAGCTTATATCCAAAAAGATGTGCGCTACACAGAAATCGAAGCTAATAATACTTTTAGTACGGCAGCCTATCTGAAGCGTCCGGAAACAGCCTATGGCAATAAAATGGACAGCCTAATTGGAAAAAAAGGACAAATTAAAGTGGGTGATTCTTTGGTAAATAATTATGCAAACACCGAAAAAGGGGTTTTATTACCCTCTTATAGACTTCCCACGGAGACCGAATGGGAATATGCCGCTTTAGCCCTTGTGGGAGATCGAGAATATAACACCTACAGAGGTAAGAAAAAATATCCATGGTCTG
Source organism: Flavobacteriaceae bacterium (assembly GCA_049609945.1). Classification (GTDB taxonomy): domain Bacteria; phylum Bacteroidota; class Bacteroidia; order Flavobacteriales; family Flavobacteriaceae; genus JADHMP01. Next base: position 7,328 of record JBMYZB010000051.1, on the reverse strand, counting down.
GAGAATATACGCGTTCTAGTGAGCGTCGCACCGAAGGTGACCAATTGGCCAACTTTAAATTGGGCAAGGGAGATTATGGTGGTATTGCTGGTTGGTCTGATGATGGTGCTGATATCACTATACAAGTAAAGCAATATCCAGCCAATGATTTTGGACTCTATGATATGGCTGGAAATGTGGCCGAATGGGTTTCAGATGTTTATCGACCTATTGTAGATGATGAGGCCAATGACTTTAACTATTATCGTGGAAATGTGTATCTTAAAAGTGTTATGGGCGAAGATGGAAAGGCAGAAGTAATCTCCCCAGATCAACTGGTTTTTGATACGCTTCCCAACGGTAAAGTTTTACTTAAAAGACTTCCCGGACAATTGAAACAAGCCCCCATAGACGAAGAAGAAACCTTTTTAAGACAAAATTTTTCAGAAAGTGACAACCGTAACTTTAGAGATGGTGACATTGAATCTTCTCGAAAATTTGGAAGTGCTAATACTAATGAAGGGGCCAGCACACGACCCGAAACTGCCGTTATGTATGACGCACCCAATACCCCCCAAGCCACCTATGACGAAGAAGGTAACCTTGTTGCTAACATAGACAGGTCAAGCAAAAGAACCAGCTTGGTGTCTGATGAAGTGCGCGTTTATAAAGGGGGTTCTTGGCGTGATAGAGCCTACTGGCTAGATCCAGCCCAAAGACGATTTTTACCTCAATATATGGCGACAGACTACATCGGTTTCCGTTGTGCTATGTCTCGGTTAGGGTCAAAAAGCAAGGTTAAGAAAACAGCTCGTCACAAGCGAAAAAGAGGCTAGATTTAACTACTTAACGTAGCTTGGGCATGGATATAAGAACGCTTTACACCCTATTTCAAGCAGCAGAGGGAGTAACAACCGATACTCGAAATATTAATGCTAATTCCCTGTTCTTTGCCCTTAAAGGAGACCATTTTGATGGTAATGATTTTGCTGAAGAAGCTTTAGATAAAGGAGCGCTTGCTGTCGTTGTGGATCGCCCTGCATTCAAGGAAACAAATGCTCGCTTTCATTTTGTAGAAGATGTTTTGAAAAGTCTTCAAGCCTTGGCTCATCATCATCGAAAACAGTGCAAAACTACCGTCATTGCCCTTACCGGGAGTAATGGAAAGACAACCACCAAAGAATTATTTAAAGCAGTTTTATCTGAGCAGTATATTTGTCAAGCTACACAAGGGAATTTAAACAATCACATTGGGGTACCACTCACTTTGTTGTCCATAAAGCCCAATACAGAACTAGCCGTGGTAGAAATGGGAGCCAACCACCAAGGGGAAATTGCTACCTTATGTGAGATTGCTGCACCCGATTGGGGGTATATCACCAATTTTGGAAAGGCTCACTTGGAAGGGTTTGGTGGAATTGAAGGCGTTATTAAAGGAAAAACGGAACTTTACCACTATTTGATTAAACACAGAAAAAAAATACTCGTTCATGCCGACGATCCCCTTCAAGAAAAGGCCGTTGAAAATTATCCTGTTACCCGGTTCGGAAAAAATGCAAAAAATGACCACCCTATTCGCTACATTTCGAAAGGAAACGAAGGCTTGTGCCTAGAATATAACCAAACAACCATTTGCAGTTCACTTTATGGAACCTATAATTTACCTAATATTGCAGCAGCAGTGGCATTAGGAGTTCAGTTTGGCATTGCACTTCCTTTAGTTAACAAAGCCATAACTCATTTTAAGTCAAACAATAATCGATCACAACAGCTTGAAAAAGGAAAGTATCATTTTATTCTAGATGCCTACAATGCCAATCCTACCAGCATGAAAGCCGCTTTGGATAGTTTTACTAAAATGAAAGGAGATGCCAAAGCACTCATCTTAGGGGATATGTTGGAATTGGGTGAGGCTTCAGCCCAAGAGCATCAAAACATACTCTATACCGCTTTATCTATGGATGTTGAAACCATCTATTTGGTAGGAAAAATTTGGGGTTCCATAGGTATCGAACATCCAAAAATTGAATATTTTCAAACCAGTGTTGCTCTGTGTGAGGCCTTTAAAAAAGAACTGCCAAAGGCCACTACTTTATTTCTCAAAGGCTCTAGAGGAATTGCATTAGAATCTGTGCTAACTGCTTTTGATTCGGATTAAAAATATGAAAAAAGGGGTTTTTATAAGTGTTTTATGTTTTGTTTATGCGTGTAGCGTATCGGAAGAACGTTGTGGTGAAATTTTACAAAAAATAAATCAAAACGGGAAATACTATTTTGTACTTCAAACGGACAATTACGGGCAGCAAATCAATAGCGACACCTTTATTCCTGATGATGGTGTACGGCAAGGTGCCGTGGATGCAGAAACCTTTGAGGACTATAAGGTGGGAGAGCAGTATTGTGATGAAAACTAACTTTGAGCTCCTTCAATAATTTGAGTCACTACTTCTGGATTCAATAAAGTTGACGTATCTCCTAAATTAGAGATGTCTTTTCCAGCCACCTTACGCAAAATACGGCGCATAATTTTTCCTGATCGTGTTTTGGGAAGACCTGGTACAATTTGGACGTGATCTGGTTTGGCGATAGGTCCAATGATTTTTCTCACAGTATTTTTAATTTCATCGGGCAAATGCTCTGTTTGACCTTGAACATCACAAATCACAAAAGCATATATGCCTTGACCTTTTATATCGTGAGGAAAGCCTACCACCGCCGATTCGATTACTTTGGGATGCTCATTAATGGCATTTTCTACTTCTGCTGTACCCATTCTGTGACCGGAAACATTAATTACATCATCCACACGGCCTAAGATCCGTAAATACCCATCGTGATCTCGCTTAACACCATCGCCAGTAAAATACATTCCGGGGTAGGTAGAAAAATAGGTTTCTTTACAACGCTTATGGTCACCATAAGTAGTTCGTAATATAGACGGCCAAGGAAACTTAATACATAAATTTCCCTCTACATTATTCCCTATTAACTCATTGCCCTCTGCATCAACAATGATGGGCTGAATGCCGGGCAAAGGCAGGGAAGCGTGTGCAGGTTTGTTAGGGGTAATCCCCGCCAAAGGAGCAATCATAATGCCACCTGTTTCGGTTTGCCACCACGTATCAACTAAGGGACAATTGCCTTTGCCTACGTGGGTGTGATACCAATGCCAAGCTTCTTCATTAATGGGTTCTCCCACTGAGCCAATCACCTTTAAGGAGGATAAAGAATAGGGTTCTAAAGGGTCTAATCCGTGGGCTTGCAACGCACGAATAGCTGTGGGTGCGGTATAAAATTGATTGACTTGGTATTTATCGACAATTTCCCAAAAACGCCCAGCATGGGGATAAGTGGGTACCCCTTCAAACATGAGTGAGGTTGCACCGGCCAACAAGGGGCCATAAACAATATAAGAATGCCCTGTGATCCAACCCACATCAGCAGTGCACCAATACACATCTTCTGCGTTATATTGAAAAACATTGACAAAAGAGTAATGGGAATAAATCATATAGCCCGCTGTGGTATACACCACTCCCTTAGGCTTTCCGGTAGAGCCTGATGTATACAAAATAAATAATAAGTCTTCAGCGTCAAGCGTGGCAGCGTTGTGGGATTTGGGTTGATTTTGAATAACCTCATGCCACCAAATATCACGCCCTGCTTTCATATTTACGGGGGTTTTTGTGCGTTGGCAAACAATTACCTTTTCTACAAAGTTGCTTTTGTCTAGTGCTTCATCTACAACCGCTTTAACTTCAATATTTTTAGCTCCTCTAAAATTTCCATCGGAGGTTAGCACCATTTTGGCCTGGCAATCGTCAATGCGATCGGCAAGGGCGCTGGAAGAAAAACCGGCAAAAACAACAGAATGCACGGCTCCAACTCTAGCACAAGCCAGCATGGCTATAGCTGCTTCAGGAATCATGGGCATATAAATAATGACACGATCTCCTTTTTGGATACCTTCTGCTTCTAGTGCATTAGAAAACTGACAGGTTAATCCAAAGAGTTCTTTATAGGTGATTTTTCGGGACTCTTCATTTGGGTCATTGGGTTCCCAGAGGATGGCAATTTTATCGGGTTGGGTTTCCAGATGACGTTCAAAGATATTTTCAGTAATATTCAATTGGGCATTTTCAAACCATTTCACATTAGGGCCTTCAAAATCCCAAGTCAACACCTTATCCCAAGGCTTTTGCCAGGTAAAAGCCTGGGCAATATTACCCCAAAATTGTTCTGGATCAGCAACGCTTTTTTCATATTGCTGCACATATTCTGCAAGGGTGTTGATTTTATTACTCATGTTAATGTGTTAATTTAATGAATATGAATTTCTTTGGCACTTCCAGCGCCTCTAGGAAAACGAATATTTTCGGTTAATTCTTGAACTTCTTGTGGGGGTTGCTCAGTAAGACGTGAAACCACTAAGGCAATCGCAAAATTAAAAACCATACCGAGTGTTCCGATACCCTCAGGAGCAATGCCAAACCAATAGTTTTCAGGCAATCCTGGCCCCCCCAATTGGGGTTTAAAATAGATAATGTAAATAGCAGTAAATAAAATACCGACAATCATACCAGAGACGGCCCCTTCACGATTCATACGCTTATCAAAGATACCTAAAATGATGGCTGGAAAAAAGGAGGAAGCTGCCAAACCAAAAGCCAATGCCACCACCTGAGCCACAAATCCTGGCGGATTGAGTCCTGCAATACCTGCGGCCACCACGGCCACAGCAATAGCAATACGGGCAGCCCAAAGTTCGCCCTTTTCAGAGATATCGGGTTTTAAATAATTTTTTAATAAATCATGTGAAATGGAAGTAGAAATTACCAAAAGCAATCCTGCTGCTGTGGACAGTGCAGCAGCCAAGCCACCGGCCACCACCAACCCAATTACCCATGGGGGAAGGTTGGCAATTTCAGGATTAGCCAATACAATAATGTCACGATCCACAATCAGTTCATTTTGCTCTGTTGCTGCCACATATTGAATAATGCCATCATTGTTTTTGTCTTCAAAACGCAACAGTCCAGTATTTTCCCAATTTTTAAACCAACTTGGCACTTCGGCATAAGGTGCATTGGAAAGGGTATTGATGATGTTAGTTCGGGCAAAAGCAGCTACAGCCGGAGCCGTGGTATATAAAATGGCAATAAACAACAAGGCCCAACCGGCAGATATGCGTGCATCTTTCACTCGGGGAACTGTAAAAAAACGCACAATCACATGGGGCAGCCCGGCAGTTCCAAACATGAGTGCTGCTGTTATAAAAAATAAATTAATGGTGTTGTTGGCATCCACTTTGGTGTATTGATCAAAGCCTAAATCAACCGTAAGTTGATTAAGTTTTTCCAGCAAATAAACCCCATCGGTAGTTTTGCTTCCAAAACCTAGTTGGGGAATGGGGTTTCCAGTAAATTGTAATGAAATAAAAATGGCAGGAACTGTAAAGGCAAAGATTAACACGCAAAACTGAGCCACTTGTGTATAGGTAATTCCTTTCATTCCTCCTAAAACAGCATAGAAAAACACAATGGCAATACCAATGAGTACGCCCGTGTCAAAAGAGACATCCAAAAAACGAGCAAAGGCCACGCCAACCCCTTTCATTTGTCCAACCACGTAGGTAAATGAAATAAAAAGGGCACAGATGAGGGCCACCAATCGTGCGTTTTTAGAATAATAGCGTTCGCCAATAAAGTCAGGCACCGTAAATTTTCCAAATTTTCTGAGATAAGGGGCCAATAATAGAGCCAGTAAAACATAGCCACCTGTCCAACCCATAAGGTATTGTGAACCGGAATAGCCCATAAAAGCAATGAGCCCGGCCATGGAGAGAAATGATGCTGCCGACATCCAATCAGCTGCTGTGGCCATGCCGTTGGCAATAGGATTTATGCCTCCCCCGGCCACGTAAAATTCGTCGGTTGATCCGGCTCGCGAAACAATCGCTATTATAATGTAGAGTAAAAAAGTACCTCCTACAAAGAGATACGTCCAAGTTTGTGCATCCATTGGTTCTAATAAGTTAGTTTAAATTTCATCTACATGATGCTTTTTGTCTAAGCGATTCATCAAAAAAACATAAACGAAAATAAGCAGTACAAAACAAAAAATGGAACCTTGCTGAGCAAACCAAAAACCAAGTGGAAACCCACCCAAGTAAAACTGATTGAGTGATTCTGCAAAGACAATTCCAAACAAAAATGAAACGGTAAACCAAATGGAAAGGAGCAATGCCAAGTATTTTAGATTACTTTTCCAATATTGCTTTTTTTGTTCTTTCATAGTTAAAAGATAATTAAAATTGGGTGTGTTAATTATGTGAGGTTGAGTTGTGCCTTTTGTTTGATTATAGCAGCGGTTTTATGGTCACCTGTGTGACTCCATCCGGGGGGCATTATAAAATATTTCAATTTGTTAAGCAATCCAGGGGCTTGGGCCACATCACGTGCCAAAGTGATAATTTCACCAAAATAAATATCCCAAAAATTACCAGAATCATAAGGCCTTGTGATACCGTATTCGGGTTTTAGATTTGTTTTTTCTTCTTGATAAGTACCAAAAATGCGATCCCAAAAATTGAGCATATTGCAATAGTTGGTGTCTATATAAAGAGGATTCCGGGCATGGTGCACTCGGTGGTGGGATGGAGTGAGCATTACTTTATTTAAAATGCCAAAGCGAGCATCTCGAATTAAATTTTCTCCTACATGAATAAATGCGCCATAGGTGCCATCAATAAACATGATCACAAATAGCGCGGCAGGTTCTACTCCCAAAAGGATACAAATGGTTGTGCGGATGGTGTCTGCGTAAGGTGCCTCCAGAAAAAAATGAGCATAAGTAACACTCAAATTCATATCTTCTGGTGTATGGTGGGTTGCGTGAAAACACCAAAACAAACGTACTTTATGACCCAAAAAATGATAGATGTAATGGGCAAATTCCCAAATAATATAAGCCACAATAAAGCCATACCAGGTTTTTGGCAATTGCCAAGGCGCATAGGCACTAAAAAAACCAATGCACAAAGCCACCATGCCAATGGCCATAAAACGGCCAATAATACGGTTGGCAACATAAATTAAGAAGGCTATTTTATATACCCTGGCTTGAGGCTTTTTATAGATTCGTCCCAAGATAAGTTCTAACATCACAAGGAGAGGGATTATAGGTGCAATTAATGCTGTAAAGCCTTGATAGGTTAACAATTCTTGATAATTTCCGGCAGCTAAAATTTCAAAGAATCGGCTTACGCCAAAAAAGCCTACGATTTCATTCCAGAGTCCTTGCAATACTTCCATTTGTCATTTAAAGTCTCTAATATAGAAAATTAAATG
>JBMYZB010000050.1:0-11472 GCA_049609945.1 Flavobacteriaceae bacterium | reverse complement strand
TTCCATTTGGGTTGCCACTGTAAGGTGGCTCCTAAATGATAGGCCCAGTTAGAATAAGCCAACTGTGGCTGTACCAATAATTGAGTATTAAATTCCTGTTTTACAAATTGAGCATATGATACCCCATAATTTCTTTCTTGCCATAAGCTTTTGTCATAATATTTTTGAGCATCCCAAAAGACATACTCCCATCGGAGCCCCATTTCAAGGTTTAGGTTTTTAAAATATTTTTGACTAACAGTGGCAAAAGCCGCCGTTTGGTATTTTAAATAATCAGGAATCAACCGTTTTACACCTGTATCTGGATTAGCAAAATGATCTTGCAGGAGTCCAGAAATACCAAAATTAAAATCCCAAAAGCTATTGGGAACCCAAGTCAATTTTGTTGTTAGTTCGTGTCCTCTTAAACGGAGGTCAACAGCTGCTTGATTCGTTCTATCGCCTCTTCTTACATCAAATTCAAGACGATTGTTTTGCTGAAAGTTATAATCTAAACGTAGTTTAACAAATTCACTGAACCATTGGAAAACATGAAAAGCAAGGGTTTGGTGTCGGCTTTTTTGTTGTGGTGCTCTTAGGGTGTAAGTAAAAGGATTAATCCGCAATGGGGTTTCGCTTTCTAAAGCCCGAGCCAAATCAGTTAAATTACCGATATGAGCCGCTCGTAAAATGCCTATTTGATTAGAAAAATAAGAATAACTCATATCCCATCCTCGCGTTAGTTTTGTCCTCCCAACTTGAATAAAGAAGTTTTGTGCCTTTAGTCCGGTATTGGAAAGCACATACTTTGGGGCTTCAAAATCTCCAAAGCGTTTGAGGCTGGCTTGGAGTTTAAAAAAATTTCCAGTGGATGAAATACCATTGAATTGCCCCGTAAATGAACCTCCTCTTCCATTTGTTGCTCCCATAGAAATCAGCTTACCATATAAACTATCTTTCGGGAAAACTTTGGCCGGCGACATAATAATTAGACCTCCGGGTGTATCACCACCATATTGTAAAACAGCCGCTCCTTTAACCAATTCTATCTGGTCAAATCTGTTTATATCTACGCTCGGCGAATGATCTGCTCCCCATTCTTGATCCCGTAAGCGCATCCCATTTTGAACAATCCCAACGCGACTGCCAAACATGCCATGAATCATTGGCTTACTAATTCCTGTTCCGGTTTTAAGTGTTGAAACGCCACTAATACTATGAAGTACTGTAGCTAAATCTTGACTACTTGAACGTAATAATCGCTCAGTATCTATGCGTTCGGCCCCAATACTCTGTCGCACTTTTTTTTGTTTATTGTCAAAAACAATTACTTCTTCTAGTTCATCGATATGATGCTCTAGAACCAAAGGAAGGTGAACATGGTTTCGGATAAGCACTTTTTTGCGAAGAGAAATACAAGAAGGATGCGAAACTAACAATTCATATTTTCCAAAACATAAATTTTCAAAATAATAGTTTCCTAAACTATCGGTAGATTTCGAAATTCCAAGGGGTTTCAATTCTAATAACACTCCTTCTATTGGAAAATCATTGTGTAAATCAATCACTTTTCCACTAAGGGTAAAGGAGCAATCTTGAGCCCATAAAACTCGACCCACCATTAAAAAAAATAAAAGCCCCAAAAAAGAATAGCTCTTTTTTTTGGGACTTTTGATTTGACTGTATTTAGTCATTTATACGGATTGAAAAGTCCACTTCCACATCAGTTTCACCTCCAACAGCTGCTCTCGTGTTGGCAGTTTTTGAGACAGGTTCATGAACCAAATAAACACGAAGAGCTCCCAGTGCTCCTCCAGCACCGGTTTGCCATTGGGTTCGAATCCCTATAGCTACACCCTTTGAATCCTTAACATCATTGGCAGCACTTTGAATATTTAAACCTTCAAGGTTGTTGTCATAATATACTAAATGCTCATCTGCTTCTTCAATTACTTCTTCTGTGATGTTCTCCACATCCGTAGGATCACTTTCATCCAGAAACGAAATTTCAACAGCATAGGTAGTGTCTGATTTTAAAGTAATTTCTGGTGCTTGCTTTCCTTGTACCCAGCGAATAGTTTGAGAAGGTTCATTTGTGGTACTTATTGAAAGCGTTACAGAGGTGATCAATTCTTCTTCATTCACCATCTCGGGGGTTTCTTTTTCACATTGTATAAAAAAGAAACCTAGTATGGTTAGCACATTTAATTGCACTATTTTATTTCTAAAAATATATTTTTTCATGATTGATATGTTTGATTAATAATAAAGAGACTACCCAAAAAATGAGTAGATTTCAACTTGAACGGAAAATTAATCAAACAACGGGGGGCCCTCGGGTAACACCTTGGGTATAATTGCTTTCTACAAAGCAAAAAGAATAAAAGTCTTGGGGGGTGTTGATCTGGAATAAAACAACCAATGGTGTGTAATGGTTATTTTCATCAACTCCCGTCAATAAAGCATTATCTAAATGGTCTAAATGAGGCGTTTTTTCGTGCAGATGATCGGCAAAATTACTACAATGAGATACAACACTATGAGCCTCAAGGGAGTGAGCCAACTTTAATCCATAGGGTAAAAAAAGGGCAAGGACCAATAGGAACGCGCCAAAAGAAATATATTTTTTCTGTTTAAGAAACCTAATCACATCTATAAGAATTAGGGTAACTGTTTAATCTTAATATTTCGGAATGAAATCTCACCCGGGTGATCTTGTAAACAAATAGATCCCTTAGGAAATTTACCAAAGCCTTTCCAATCAGCAAATTTGCTGTCTGCCACCATAGCATCCCATGCCGGGCCACGCAATGGGAAGCGGTTTATCTCTACACCGTTGTGGATAACAACCCCCTCATTTACTTTGTGGTTGATTGTAATATGATAACTATTCCATTTTCCAAAAGGAAGGGTTTCTAAAGAAGATGGAGCAATCATATCATATAACGCACCAGCTGTGTGTACTTGATTTTTTTCGTCCCCCAAATAAACTTGAGGGTCTAGGATTTGTATTTCTGGCCCTGTGTCATAAGGATGGGCAAACTGAGTATCTTCATTAACACCCCAAATAAAGCCACTATTTGCACCCTCAGAAACTTTCCACTCAAATTGGATTTCAAAATTGGTGTAGGCTTCATCAGTAACCAAACTTTTATCTCCCTCCCCTTTTGCTAGTTCAGAATTAAAGGTTAAAACCGTTCCAGAAACAGTCCAACCTCCTTTGGTGCCATCATCTTGAAAAATATGCCACCCATCAAAAGAGTTCGCAACCACAAGGTTTTTCCATTCTGTTTCGGACGTTTTTTGGATTGATTTTGTTTCAACACTGTTTTTACAATTAAAAAAAGAGAGTGTAACAAAGGCTAAGGACAATAGGGATGTAAATTTCATGACTTCAAGTTAGTGACTTTAAAGGTACTAAACAATACTTAAAAAGTAACTTTTTATGCCTTCGCTTTTAATTTTTGAATTAATTCAGGAACCACTTCAAACGCATCACCCACAATACCATAATCGGCCGCTTTAAAGAAAGGGGCTTCAGGATCATTATTAATTACCACCTTGGTTTTTGAAGCATTGATTCCTGCTAAGTGTTGAATGGCTCCCGAAATACCAATGGCAATGTAGAGATTGGAAGCTACCGGTTTTCCAGTTTGGCCAACATGTTCACTGTGGGGTCTCCATCCCAAATCAGATACTGGTTTTGAACAAGCCGTGGCGGCACCTAAAACATCCGCTAGCTCTTCAATCATACCCCAATTTTCCGGCCCTTTTAAGCCTCTTCCGCCCGAAACAACCACTTCGGCATCTGCAATGCTTATGGCGGCTGATGCCTTTTCGATGCCTAGGGTTTTCAGAGATTGATCCGATTCTTTCAAGGCAATGGTTTCAAAGGAAGTTTCTCCCGTATTTTCATGTAATCCAAAAGAATTTGTAGCTAAGGTTAATACCGTGTGAGCTCTATTGCTTTGTGTGAATTTAAATGCCTTATTAGTAAAACAACTACATTTCACTCGAAGGGGAGAAAATTGATTAGGAAGAGCAACAGCATTTGGAATATAGGCTGCCTCTAATTTAGCCGCTAAAAGGGGAGCAAGGTATCGACCGTTGGCCGTAGCACTTAGCAAACTAACTGATGCTTTTTCTTGTATTGCAAGAATTTTGAGGCTTTCACTTATAGAGGCCGCATTAAATATCTCCTCCTTTGCTGTTAGATTAATGACCTTATCAGGGCCATATGTTTTTAACAATTCTGCTTCACCATTAAAAAACGTTACCGCCACCAATGGTATATTAAGATGATTGGCCATGGCTTTTCCATACGAAACAATTTCGAGACCACTCTTTTTTATACTCCCTTTTTCGGATTCAACAAAAACTAAAACGGACATAGAATATTTTTTTTAAATTATAGAACCTTGGCTTCTTCCTCCAGCAAACGAATCAACTCGTCAACATCCACCAATTGAACCGCACCTTTGGGCGCTGGTTTCTCAAATGTTATATCTGATGTTGCCCTCTCCACTTCTAAAGAGGGAATAACCTCCAATGGTTTTTGTCGGGCTTTCATAATGCCTCGCATATTAGGAATGATAAGATCACTTTCTTCCACCAAACCTTTTTGAGCCCCTATTATTATGGGCAAGTTGGCCTGTAAGTTTTCAATTCCACCATCAATTTCACGCTGCAAAAACGCCTTTTGTCCCTCCATTTGAAGAGCTACACAATTAGGAATATAAGAATATCCCATTAAAGTGGCCAGCATGCCTCCAACCATACCTCCATTATAATCTATAGATTCGCGCCCAACAATTATAAGATCAAATGGATTCTTTTGGCAAAGTGCTTCAAGCTGTTGAGCCACAAAAAAACCATCTGTTGGTGTGGCATCCACCCGAATGGCTTGATCAGCACCAATGGCCAAACATTTTCGTAGAATTGGCTCTACACTTGCATCGCCAACAGTAACTACTGTGAGTTCTGCTCCCACTTCTTCTTTTAGTCGAACGGCACGCGTTAATCCAAATTCATCATTTGGATTAATAATATATTGAATGCCAGCTGTATTAAAGCGCGTGTTGTTTTCCACAAAATCAATCTTAAAAGTGGTGTCGGGAACACAACTAATTCCAATAAGTATTTTCATTTCCGTAATCGGTTTTTAATTCTCTTTAAAAAAATGACACGATGTCACTTTTTTACAAAAATAGAAATCTTGCTAAATTTTCAACCATGAAGTGCTAATTATTTTTTCTCCTCTTTCACCAGTCGAAAGCCAGTGTGTTGAAGCCCTGTATCTGGTGAAGACTTCATTCTTGAGGCCACTCGATATCCAGAACAATAAGCATCATTGCACAAAAAAGAACCGCCTCGCATCACGCGTTGAGGGGTGTAGGGTTGATAAGGGTCATAGCTTTTTTTAGGTCCTTTTGGGTTGACCACTTTTTGTTGATCCAAAGATTGATAGTAATCATAAGCATACCAATCCGAACACCACTCCCATACATTGCCGGCCATATCGTAAAGACCAAATCGGTTGGGCTCAAAGGAAGCTACAGGAGCCGTATAAAAAAACTGATCTCTTAAATCATTTTTATAGGGAAAGGCACCTTCCCAGGAATTTGCTTTGGCAGCCCCTACCAGCACCCCTTCTTTTCCCCAAGGATATTCGTTTTCTTCAACGCCTCCTTTGGCAGCCCATTCCCATTCGGCTTCGGTGGGCAAACGTTTGTTGGCCCACTTTGCATAAGCCATGGCATCATCCCAAGAAACGTGCACCACCGGATGGTTTTCTTTTCCTTTAATGGTGCTGCCTTTACCTTGAGGCTGTCGCCAACTGGCTTGATAGGTCCAATGCCACCAATTGCCATAATTGTTCAAATTAACCGGTCCATCTGTGGGCTTAAAAACAAGGGATGCCGCCTGCAATAGAGAATCATTGGGTTTGGGAGTGCCATCTGGTAATGATTTTTTGAGTTCTTCCCAGTTGGGTTCCTTTTCAGCTGTAGTTATATATCCGGTGGCATTCACAAAGGCCGCAAATTGAGCGTTTGTAACTTCCGTTTTATCCATCCAAAAGCCATCCACTTCCACTTGATGAGGAGGTGCTTCATCGGGTCTTGCCATGGCTGCAATGCTGCCCATGGTAAAAGAACCCGAAGGAATCCAAACCATCCCCTCTTTTTCCATTACCTCATGTGGCAAGGTGTCAGGAGACAGACGACACCCCAATAAAAATAGGCTGGTGAGTAAAAAAATGGAAGCCGATCTCTTTCCTGCTTTGAACATTAAATGTGTTGATTTATTATGTTTTCATACAACTCTTGTTTACCACTAATTCGTTCTGGAGTTCCATTGGCGTGGGCTAATTTGGATAAGTCTTCAAGATTTAATTTACCTTCTTCAAACGCCTTGCCATCTCCTTGATCAAAAGAAGCATAACGTTCTTTGCGTAAGCTAGAAAAAGCTGAGTTTTCCATAATATCAGCCGCGGTTAAGAGGGCTCTTGCAAATGTATCAGCCCCTCCAATATGAGCTAAGAAAACATCTTCTATGTCGGTAGAATTTCTTCTCAACTTCGCATCAAAATTAATTCCACCTCCTTGCAATCCGTTTTGTCTTAAGAACACAAGCATAGCTTCTGTAACGTCATTGATATTATTGGGAAACTGGTCTGTATCCCAACCGTTTTGGTTATCACCTCTGTTTGCGTCAATGCTACCTAACATGTCCGCATTGGCAGCAACCTCAAGTTCATGTTCAAAGGTATGTTGAGCCAAAGTTGCGTGATTCACTTCAATATTTAATTTAAAATCTTGATCTAAACCATAGTGTCTTAAAAACCCAATTGCTGTTGCAGCATCAAAGTCGTATTGATGCTTCATGGGCTCCATAGGTTTGGGTTCAATAAAAAAGGTGCCATTAAATCCTTGCTTTCTGGCATAATCTCTTGCCATAGTTAACATTTGAGCCATATGATCCAACTCTCTACCCATATCGGTATTAAGCAAAGACATGTAGCCTTCTCTTCCACCCCAAAAAACATAATTCTGACCCTTTAGGGCGATTGTGGCATCAAGAGCCATTTTGATTTGCGCACCAACGCGAGCCACCACATTAAAATCAGGATTGGTTGCCGCACCATTCATGTAGCTTGGGTTCGAAAAACAATTGGCTGTTCCCCAAAGTAATTCTACGCCTGAGGCTTTTTGTTTTTCAGCCACATAGTCAGTGATAAATTGCAATCGTTTTTCTGTTTCGGCAAGGGAAGGTGCTTCTTCAATTAAATCGACGTCGTGAAAGCAAAAAAACTGAAACCCCATTTTGGTTATAAATTCAAAAGCGGCGTCCGCTTTATCTTTAGCTCTTTGCAAAGGGTCTGAGGCTTGATCCCACGCAAACTGCTGCGTTCCTGGACCAAAGGGATCTCCTCCTTGTCCGCAAAAGGTATGCCAATAGGCCACTGCAAAACGAAAATGTTCTGCCATGGTTTTACCTGCAACCACTTGTTTGGGATTATAATATTTAAAGGCTAAAGGATTGTCTGAATCTTTTCCTTCATATTGAATCTTTCCTATGCCTTTATAAAATTCTTGGCTTCCTGTAATAATCATGCTGTTATTATTTTTATGTGTTTAAAAATATAGATAGTGTTTCTTTCCAATGCTGGTAGGCCTCAAAATAGGGTTGCGTTTCTGATTGCGGCAAAAAGGTAGCCACGCAATCCAAATGGTTTGTTTTTTCTTGAAAGTCATTTGGGTTTCCAGAAACAAAACCCGCTGCACGAGCAGCTCCTACTGCGCCTGTTGTGTCATAAATTTCAATTTCATGACCCGCCAAACTGGCCAAAGTGCGAGAAAAAAGTTCTGCTCGAAAAAGGTTGTCGTTCCCAGCTCTTATTACTTGGGGCTTTAAACCATCTTGAATCATTATTTCAAGTCCGTAATAAAATGCAAAGGCGATACCCTCCAAAGCAGCCCGACAAATGTGTCCTTGAGTGTGTTTGTTTAAATTTAAATGCATCAAATGAGCGCCAATAGTTTTGTTATTAAACATTCTTTCGGCACCATTACCGAAAGATAAATTTAATAAACCTTCACTTCCAACCGGAACATCATTGGCAAGAGCGTTCATTTCAGAAAATTTTTCAATTTGTGTCATTTTACGAAGCCAACTGTATTGAATCCCGGCGCCATTAATGCAAAGCAATTTACCTAATATGGGTTCCTCATTTGTATAATTAACGTGGGCAAAATGATTATATTTATGATATTCTTTAGCTGAACGTTGATCTGTCACAGCAAATAGCACTCCAGAGGTGCCTCCTGTTGCCGCAACTTCTCCTGGCTTCAATATATTAAGTGCTAGGGCATTGTTGGGTTGGTCTCCAGCTCGATATCGAACCGGAATATGTTCTGGTAATCCTGTGGCTTCTGATCCTTGTTGATGAACCCTGCCTTGGTCTGTAAAATTTTGTGTAAGTGGAGGTGTAAGTGAAGTATCAATCCTATAATAGTCCAACAACCAATGTGCCACGTCGTTATGTTTAAAATCCCAAAGGGTGCCTTCTGATAGTCCATTAGGTGTGGTGGCTATTTCTCCAGTAAGTTGATAAGCAATAAAATCACCTGGCAGCATATAATGGGCAATTTTCTCAAAAACATCAGGTTCATTGTCTTGAACCCACTTAAGTTTGGAAGCCGTAAAATTGCCTGGAGCATTTAGCAATTGGCTGCCGTATTTAGCTTCGCCCAGTTCTTCTGCGGCTTTTTCTCCAATGGGCACAGCACGGCTATCACACCAAATGATGGCGTCGCGCAAAACGGTTTTGTTTTTGTCTAAGACCACTAGACCATGCATTTGGTAGGAAATGCCAATGGCCATAATCTCTTGAGCTTTAATGTTGGCGGTAGATAAAATTTTTTGGGTGCCATTACAAACGTGCTGCCACCACATCATGGGATCTTGTTCAGCCCATCCTACCTGAAGCGCTTTGATAGGCATCTCAGTTTGTGGTTCATTGATAATGCAAACGGCCTTTTGAGAAGTCTCTTCCACCAGTGCAATTTTTACTGATGAACTTCCAATATCATATCCTAGGGTGTACATACTGTTGAAATACCAAATATAGTAGAATTTATGAAACTAAGCGAGCCCCATTGCCAGTCCTTTTAAGGCCGCTAGCCCTTGCATTCTCCCTAAAAGAGAATAGCCTGGATAAAATTTTTTGTGTTGTTCAAAAGTATGTAAAAATCCGTGGTCTGGTCGTACTGGAAGTTCCATTTTTCTGGCTTTGGCAATGGTCATAGCCGTTTGCATGAGGGTACGCATATCATGATCTCCTGTGAGATGAGGAGCTTCTTGAAAGGAGCCGTCAGCAAAACAACGTACATCTCTTAAGTGTAAAAAATGAATACGCTCTTGATGTGTAATAAGGATTTCATTTAAATCATTGTGGCCATTTGCTCCTAAAGAACCGGAACAAAAACACAAACCGTTTTGAACAGCGGGCACTGCTCTAAAAAGGTAGTCTAAATCTTGAGCCGTGCTCACAATTCGGGGAAGGCCCAGAACTGGAAATGGTGGGTCATCAGGATGAATGGCTAAATGTACTCCATGTTTTTGAGCCACAGGAATGATCTGTTGCAAAAAATAAATTAAATTTTGGCGTAACATTGCGGCGGATAAGGCCTTGTAGGGTCTCATTCTATCTTCCAATTGTGCTATTGAAAAATCTTCATTACTCCCGGGTAACCCCAATAAAATATTGGCTGTTAATTGCTGCTCTTCTTCCTCTGTTATTTGACTAGCAAAAGCCTCAATTTTTTCAATTTGCTTTTTTGTGTAACTAGACTTAGCATGGGTTCGCTCTAAAATGTAACAATCAAAATAGGCCATAGCAACAGGGTCAAAAAACAAGGTAGAAGTGCCATCTTCATTTAGGCACTTATGATCGGTTCGCACCCAATCCAACACCGGCATAAAGTTATATGTGATTGTTTTAATGCCACACTGGGCAAGATTCACTATGCTTTGCTTATAATACTCTATATATAACTTGAAATCTTTGCCTTGATATTTTATTGATTCATGAACCGGTAAGCTTTCAACCACCGTCCAAGAAAGGTCGCTTTGATCTATAAGTCTTTGGTATTGTTTAATTTTTTCTGTTTCCCAAACGGCTCCCACAGGCACTTCATGCAAAGCACTAATGATATAATCTGCCCCTGCCTGTTTCAAGTTTTGTAGGGTTAACGGATCCTCTTTTCCAAACCAACGAAGTCCAATGTGCATATAATTTTTTGTACTTTGCATGAAACACAAAAAGGTATTTAATTTTTTAATTTCAAAGAATAAGTTAAGATAAAATATGTAAAACAATAATAAATGAAGCCAAAAAAAACCTTCCCAAAGTCAAGACGCTCTTTTATCAAAAAAGCAATTGCCGTCGGTGGCGGCTTAGCCATTACACCTCAAATGAGTTTTGGAGTGCCTGCGTACGCACCCCATTTACTTAAAAATAGAAATACCATTGAAGGAGTTACTATTGGTTTGATTACCTATTCTTTTAGAGCATTAGAAGATCAAACCGCAGAAGCAACTTTATCTTACATTAAAAGTTGTGAGGTGAGTGCTATCGAAATGATGGGTGGTCCAGCTGAGACGTTTGCCGGAAAGCCCAAAATGAAAATGAATCGAAGAGCATTTTATGGACTTGTAAGAAAAGAACAGAATAAAACCCTCACGGCTTATGAAACTAAGGAACTGGCTGATTATAGGGCACAATATGAATCCCATAACAAAGAAAGTGAGCAATGGCTTAAATCAGTTTCTTTAGAATCCTTTGAAAAATTAGGAAAAATGTATGCTGATGAGGGCGTGTCCATTTATGCCTACAAACCATCCCTTTTTAGCAAAAGAAATAGTGACGATGAAATTCGTTTTGGAATGCGTGCTGCAAAGGCATTGGGGGCTTCTCACATAACTTTAGAACACCCAAGCGATGATGCACATACGCTCCGTTTGGGAACTTTAGCCCAACAAGAAAAGATTTATGTGGCCTATCATGGGCATGAACAACAAACACCCACCTTTTGGGATTTGGCCATACAACAATCAACATACAATGCAATGAATCTTGACTTAGGGCATTATGTTGCTGCAGGCAATCTGCAACCACTTCAAATTTTGAAAGATAAACACATGCATATAAAAAGCATGCATTTAAAAGACAGAACTACCCCTAACAATGGGCGTAAAAACTTGCCCTGGGGCACAGGAGAGACACCCATTGTTGAAGCCCTACAATTAATGCGAGATCAACAATATCACTTTCCGGCTACAGTGGAATATGAATATAAAACCCCAGAAGATTCTGACGTACTCACTGAAGTTAAAAGATGTATTACGTATTGTAAAACCGCTTTAAGTTCCTAGTTTATTAATTTTTAAGTATCTTCATAATTTAAACCAATTTTATAGAAATAATGAAAG
>JBMYZB010000049.1:0-11491 GCA_049609945.1 Flavobacteriaceae bacterium | reverse complement strand
GGCAGAATTTGATCCTACCTTAACAACAGGTGTAATGGGGTTACCTGTGGGAGTTCCCAAACCGGTAGTAAAAAGAATGAGATTGGCGCCTGATCCAGCCAAGGCGGTGGTACTTTCCACGTCGTTTCCTGGCGTACACAATAATGAAATGCCTGCAGCGGTAGCATATTCGGTATAATCTAAAACGGAAGCCACGGGAGCATTTCCTGCTTTTTTAGCTGCTCCGGCCGATTTCATGGCATCGGTAATTAATCCGTCTTTAATATTTCCAGGCGAAGGGTTCATATCGAAGCCTGAACCTGCTTCTTGGGCCGTTCTTTCATAGCTGTGCATCAGGGTTAAAAACTTTTCTCCGTCTTCTTTACTGCTACAGCGGTTGACCAGTTCTTGTTCCACCCCCGAGAGTTCGGGAAACTCTGCTAAGATGGCTTTACCCCCTAAGGCTGCCATTTGATCAGAAACATAGCCTAAAGCCGGATTGGCCGTGATACCAGAAAACCCATCTGAACCCCCACACTCTAACCCAATGGTTAATTTACTTAAGGGAGCAGGTTGGCGGGTGGTTGTATCTGCTTTTTTGATTTCTTCGACTGAAGCTTCAATAATGTGTTTTAAAAATTGCTCTGTGGTGCCTTCACTCTGTTGATCAAAAATGAGCAAGGGTTTAGCTGTTTTATTTTTTTCTAAGGCTTTTTTAAATATTGAAATTTCTAAATTTTGGCATCCTAAACTTAAAACTGTAGCTCCAGCCACATTTGGGTTATTCACATAGCCAGCCAATAAGGCGGCCAACGATTGTGCATCTTCACGTGTGCCCCCACACCCTCCTTGATGGGTTAAAAAACGCACCGATACATTTTCAAAAGGAGATTGTTGCTGTTGTTGACGTTGTATTTGGCCTTTGGCTTGGGGTTCAGAAACTAAGTCGTGTAGTAATTCTTCCAACGGATCGGGTGGGGTAGGGTGAATAATTTTATCAAATATTTTTTTGAGTGTCTGAATATTTCTATTCTCACAAAAGACAAGAGGAAAAAAAAGCCAAATATTTTCTGTGCCCACTTGGCCATCTTTTCTATGGTAGCCCATAAATGTTTTTTCTTTCCAACGGCTCACATCGGGGGCACTCCAATGCCATTCGGCTGTTTTACCCACAACTTTTTTTGTTTTATGTTTGGTGTTTTTTAGAGAAATTAGTCCTCCTTTATCAATTTTTTTAGTGGCTTCACCCACTAAAACCCCGTACATATAAAGCGCATCACCTGGTGCAAAAGCTTTAAGAGCAAATTTGTGTTTTTGAGGAATCATTTCTTTGATTTGCAAAGAATTTCCATCTGTTTCTATTATACTGTTGGGGGCTAAATTTTCTAAAGCCACTGCCACATTATCAGAATCATTAATTTTTAAATAGGCACTCATAGATAGGGTTATTGAAAATTGGTAGTAAAGTTAGAAAAAGCCTTGTCAAGGGGTTGTTTTTCGATTTGTTTTAAGGCTTCTTCAAGTTGTGTAGCCAAGGGGCTATTGGTGCTCAAATCACTACCCCAGAAAGATTCGTTTTGTAACAAGGTTTGAATTGTTTGGGAAGGGGTGTCTTGTTTCCATGCGTTTGCTATAAAAGAAACCACTTCTGGATCATCTTGAATGGGCATTTTTTGGCCTTTCCAAGTGCCTTTGTAAAAACGCAACAAACAGGCCATAGAAAAAGTGAGGTGGTTGGGAAGCCGATGATGTATCTCTTGATAAGCTAAAAGGCTGGGCAATACCCTTACCTTAAATTTAGAAATGGAATTTAAGGCAATACTGGATAAGTAGTGCTTAATAAAGGGGTTTTTAAACCGATCAAAAACAGCTGTCGCAAATGCGTTTAACTCCGCAGCATCCATTGCAAGCGTAGGCACAATTTCATCTAAAACACAATGCCTTAAAAAGTGATCGGTGAAAGGATCTGTAAAAATATCACTCACTGTTTGGTGGCCGTAGAGTAACGATAACGGAACAAGAGCTGTATGGGAACCATTAAGAATACGTACCTTTCTGGTGCGAAACGGTTGCATATCACTGACCACTTGCACATTTAGGTCAATTTGATTTACAGGAAATTTTTTTGTCAGTTGTTCATCGCCTTCTATTACCCATAAATAAAAGGGTTCTGCTGTCACCATCAATTTATCTTCATAGGCTAGTTGTGCTTGATAGGCAGCGGTATTATCTTTAGGATAGCCAGGCACAATGCGATCCACCAAGGTGTTGTGAAAATGATTTTCTTCTTCAATCCATTGAGTAAAGGCTTGATCTAGATTCCAAAGATCAATATATTGAAGGATACATTTTTTTAAGGTATCAGCATTATAATTTATTAATTCACACGGCAAAAAATGAAGGCCACAACTGGCAGTTCCCTTAAAATGTAGAAAACGTTCCCATAACAAGCGCGTAAGTTTAGCGGGAAATGTTTTTGGAGGGCGGTCTGTGATTTGATCGGTTGATTCAAAAGCAATACCCGCTTCCGTGGTGTTTGAAATAATAAATTCCAATTCAGGTTGCTTGGCCAACTGAAGATAATCTTCAAAGTCTGTATATGGATTGTGTGTAGAAACGATGTTTTGAATCAGAAAGTTTTCTTGTATTTCTTTTCCTTGGACTAACCCATTGAGAAATAAAGTATAAGCCCCTCCTTGGTTTTCCAACACTTCAAGCATCCCCTTTTCTATGGGTTGCACCACAGCAATGCCCATTTCGATCCCTTCAATTTCGTTTAGTTTATGCAGGGTATGTCCCACAAAAGCTCTTAAAAAGTTGCCTTCTCCAAATTGAAGGACTTTGAGTGGCAAGGTGTTTTTTTTAACTAGTTTTGGCTTTATTTGCTGATTCATTTTAATGCTTTGTTAAAACCCAAACTTTTCTGGCAACCACAACGTTATTTGTGGAAAGAACGTGATTAAAATTAAGGCTAGGATCATAGCAAAAAATAGGGGGAGTAGTGGTTTTATCACTTTTTCTATAGAGGTTTTTGCAATGCCAATACCCACAAATAAAACAGAGCCGACCGGTGGTGTGCAAAGACCAATGCACAAATTGAGTACCATAATAATCCCAAACTGAATTGGATCAATCCCAAGGGCTGTGACCACTGGCAAAAAGATAGGAGTAAAGATTAATACGGCAGGAGTCATGTCCATAAAAATGCCAACAAAGAGTAAGAGTAAATTAATGATGAGGAGAATCACAATTTTATTATCACTAATACTAAGCAAAAGATCACTAAGGTTTTGTGGGATGTTTTCGTAAGACATGATCCATGACATGCTCATGGAAGCGGCAATGAGTAGCATGACTACAGCACTGGTTTTTGATGATTCCAACAAAATGTGAGGGAGATCTTTTATTTTAATCTCTTTATAAATAAAACCAAGTACTAGGGTATAAAGAACGGCAATGGCCGAAGCTTCTGTGGCAGTAAAAAATCCAGCTACAATTCCTCCAATAACAATAATGAGCAATAACAAACTGGGAAACGCTAAAATAAAGGTTTTAAAGATTTCTTTAAGGCTACTGTTTCCTGCTGTTTTATACCCTTTTCTTTTGGCCCAAATGGCTGCTACAATCATTAGAAATAGTCCGGTCAAAATACCAGGAATATAGCCTGCAAGAAATAAGGCAGCAATGGAAACGCCACCACTGGCTAAGGAATATACAATTAGCACATTGCTGGGTGGAATAACCAACCCAATGGTGGCAGAGGTGATATTTACTGCTGCGCCATATTCTTTTGAATAGCCCTCTTTTTCCATTTTAGGGCCTAAGATGCTCCCCATGGCAGAAGCAGAAGCCATAGCAGATCCGGCAATAGCACCCATGAGCATGGCGGCAATAATGTTGATCAATGCTAATCCGCCAGGCAGAGCACCCACTAAGGTTTTAGCAAAACCAATAAGTCGGTCTGCAATGCCGCCGTGGGTCATAAGTTGTCCGGACAGAATAAAAAAGGGAATGGCCAACAAGGCAAAACTGTCCAGTCCTGTTCCCATGCGTTGGGCAATGGTGGTTACTGCTGCCATGCCAGGCAAAGAGGTGATGATGGTGAGCAAGGCAGAAATGGCAATGCTCCAAGCCACTGGCGTGCCAATGGCAATAAAAAACACAAAACTAAATACGAGTATGAGTAGTGGGAGAATTTCCATTTCGATTATGATTTTGGTTGGCTTAGTTTATAAAAAACAATGAGTAGGCCACTCAGGGGAATGACTGCATATACCAGTGCCAAAGGAATTTGTAATGCCGGAGAATATTGTTGTAATTTAAAGGTGATATACACTAAGCGGCCTCCACCTAGTATCATACCAAAAAAAGCAAAGGCTAAAATGCTAAAGCGTATGAATTGTTCTAAAAATAGCTGACGCTCAGGTCTAGCTTTTTTTAAAAGAACATCAATGGCCACGTGTTCTTTTTTTCCAGCCACATAAGCGGCTCCCAATATGCCTAGCCAAATCATTAAATAGCGTGCCAACTCGTCTGTAAATGAACTGGGTGAGTCTGTAAAAAAGCGTGTAAAAACCTGCCAAAGCACATTAATTACCATTGCTGATAAGATAAAAACTAACGCTTTTTCTACGCCTTTATCAATAGTCTTTCTCCATTTATTCATTTCGAATACGTTCAATTAGACGAGCCATTTCAGGATCTTCCTTAAAGGCTTCATACATTTGTTTAGTGGCTTCTTGAAAAGGCTTTTTGTCGGGGTAGCTCACTTCAACACCGGCCTCAATTACGGCTTGCAGCGATTCATTTTCAGATGCTATCCACAGTGCTCTTTGATCGGGAATGGAGAGTGTGATGGCTTCTTGGAGCCATGCTTGTTCTTGCGCATTTAAACGGTTCCAGAGGTGGGTGCTCACCAAGAGAATATCTGGAATCATGGTGTGTTCATCAATAATATAATATTTACACACTTCATAATGTCTTGATAAATAAAAACTGGGTGGGTTGTTTTCTGCTCCATCAACCACCCCTTGTTGAATGGCTGTGTAGAGCTCACCCCAAGAGATGGGTGTGGGTGATCCGCCCAGTTGTTTTACCATTTCTAGCGCAGAAACACTCTCCTGTACCCTAATTTTTAAACCGCTTAGATCTTCAGGAGTCACAACAGGGCGTTCTCGGGTATAAAAGCTACGGCTACCGGAATCGTAATAGCCCAACCCTTTAAGCCAAAAATTTTCTCCCTCGTTGAGTAGCTCTCTACCAATAGGGCCATCTAATACTCTAAAAAGATGATCTTTATTATCAAATAGAAAAGGCAAGCCAAAAATACGCAGTTTGGGAGCAAAGTTTTCCATTACGGCTCCAGATACTTTTGTCATGTCTAAGCTGCCAATTTGAAGTAGTTCTAAACACTCTCGCTCACTGCCTAATTGTTGATTGGGATAAATTTGAAGGTGCATTTTTCCTGCCGAAATCTCCTCCAAATAACCAGCAGCTTTCAACATGGCTTGATGCACTGAGTGTGTTACGTCCAATCCGTGCCCTAAGCGAATTATTCTTTTATTATTAACGGTACTACAAGTCGTTAAGGTTAACAGTAATAAAACAAAAGCAATATTGAATAACCGCATTATGACTTATTTTTTAAATTCTGAATGGATGTTAGGGTTTGTGACACGGTTTTTTCTAGAGCATTAAAATCTTGTTTTTCAAGAACTGTTTTAGAAATTAACTTAGACCCCATTCCCACGCAGGTCACTCCGGCATCAAACCATTGTTTTAAATTCTCAAGATCGGTGCTCACTCCTCCGGTGGGCATAATGCTAGTCCAAGGTTGTGGCCCTTTGATGGCTTTTACAAAATCCGGCCCATATATATTACCTGGAAAAAGCTTTACAATTTCGGCACCCATTTCTTCTGCTTTAGCAATTTCTGTTAGGCTTCCACACCCGGGAGACCATAATACTTTTCTTCTGTTGCACACCACAGCAATATCTTCTCGATAAACGGGTGTTACAATAAAA
This sequence comes from Flavobacteriaceae bacterium, assembly GCA_049609945.1. Lineage (GTDB taxonomy): Bacteria > Bacteroidota > Bacteroidia > Flavobacteriales > Flavobacteriaceae > JADHMP01. The sequence continues at coordinate 5,489 of JBMYZB010000049.1, read as the reverse complement.
TTGGCTCCAATTTGCATATAATAGCTGGCCGAAGCGGCATCGGTAACAGACCCAACGCCTAGGATCATACCCGGAAGTTCGGCCTTGGCATAGTCAATGAGTTCTCTAAAAACTTCATGGGCAAAATCTCCACGATGCGTAAATTCTAATAAGCGTGCTCCTCCTTTATAGCAGGCAGTTAGCACTTTTTTAGCCAAATCAGGATCTTTGTGGTAAAACAAAGGGACCAAGCTGCTTTTTTGCATTTCACTAATTACTTGATGTCTGGAATATTGTGCCATAGTTTATGTATTATCGTGCTACTCTGCCGGAGGCATCGCCGCCCATTAATTTTTCTACTTCAGCCACTGTAACCAAATTCGCATCTCCTTTAATAGTATGTTTTAAACAAGAGGCAGCCACGGCAAAGTCTAATGCTTTTTGGTCATTGTTGGGGTGGGTAAGAAGGCCATAAATTAAACCACCCATAAAAGAATCGCCACCGCCCACACGATCCACAATATGCGTGATTTGATATTGTCTGCTTTCATACATTTTTTGGCCATCATATAGCACTCCTGCCCATGTGTTGTGTGAAGCAGAAATAGACCCCCTTAAGGTGGTGATCACTTTTTTGGCCTTGGGAAATTTTTCCATCATTTGTTGGCAAACGGATAAAAAAGCTTCGGCTTTGACTTGATCGCCGTGTTTGGTCACATCTAGACCTTCGGGTTTGATACCAAAATGCATTTCGGCGTCTTCTTCATTGCCTAAAATAATATCACAATAGGAAGTGAGTTCGGTCATAATGGCTTCTCGGTCTCCATCATATTTCCAAAGTTTAGCGCGGTAATTTAAGTCGGTAGAAATAGTGACTCCCATTTCGCTAGCCATTTTAACGGCCTCTAAACAAGCGTCTGCAGCTCCTTGCGAAATAGCAGGAGTGATGCCTGTCCAATGAAACCATTTGGTATTGGCAAAAACGGTTTTCCAATCAATCATTCCAGGTTGGATACTGGCCATGGCCGAGTGGGCTCTGTCATAAACCACTTTGCTCCCTCGGCTCACGGCTCCGGTTTCTAAAAAATAGATACCAAGACGATCACCACCCCTTATAATATGTTGGGTATTTACCCCTCGTTTTCGCATTTCCATCAAGGCACATTCGCCTATATCATTTTCAGGTAAGCGAGTTACAAAGCTTACCGGAATACCATAATTGGCCAATGAAACGGCCACGTTAGACTCGCCACCTCCATAGACCACATCAAAGGATTGGGCTTGTGAAAAGCGAAGAAATTGAGGAGGTGCCAGCCGGAGCATGATTTCACCAAAAGTTACAACGTGTTGCATGTTTTATTCAAATTCGGTTTTAATATAATTTAATAGCTAAAATAATTTTTTGCATTGTAATAACAGATATCAGCAGCTATTTTTCCAATCCAATTAGTATCATTAGGCAGCAAACCATTTTCAATATCGGTGCCAAAGAGGTTGCAAACTAGGCGTCTAAAATATTCATGTCTAGGATAAGACAAAAAACTTCTTGAGTCTGTGAGCATACCCACAAAGCAGCTAATGATGCTCATATTAGACAAGGTATTGATTTGTTCGGTCATGCCATCAAGTTGATCCAGAAACCACCAACCGGAACCCCATTGAATTTTTCCTTTGGCTGAACCATCATTAAAATTTCCAATCATTGAAGCCATTGCGGCATTATCTGCCGGATTGAGGTTATATAAAATGGTTTTAGCCAGTTGATTGTTTTGGTCTAGCTGATCCAGAAAACATGAAAGGGTTTGTGTTATAGGATATGAACCAATTGAATCCCACCCGGTATCGGGGCCTAGGGTCTGAAACATGCGACTATTGTTGTTGCGCATGGCACCCAAATGATATTGTTGCACCCAACCTCTTTGGTGATAGGCCTTACCCAAAAAGACTAACAATGCGGTTTGAAATTGTTCAGATTCCTCTAGACTCACCCCTTCTCCTTGCCTTCTTTTTAGAAAAATGGATGCGATGGTTTGCTCAGAAGCTTCTCTAAAAGGAATAAAATTTAAACCATGGTCAGAAAGCCGACAGCCCTTATCATGGAAAAATTGCATTCTCTTATCAAGGGCATCACAAAGGTTTTGATAGGTATTTATTTCTTGATTTGCAGTGGCAGCCAGTTGATCGATATAGCCATTATAGGTTTGTCCATCAATTAAAATGGCTTTGTCTGGACGAAAAGCTGTGCTCACCTGAATAGAAAAATCTGAATCAGCCAGTTGTTGATGATACAACAAAGTGTCGGTAGGATCTTCTGTGGTGCAAAGCGATTCCACATTCATTTTGGTTAATAAAGCTTGGGTTTTAAAATCAGCTTGTTGAACAAGTGCCGTGGTTTTCACATAAACCGCTTCGGCGTTTTTTTCATTGAGTAATTCAAAATGATTAAAATAGCGCGCCAATTCCAAATGCGACCAATGGTATAGAGGATTACGAATCATTGACGGGGTAGCGGCAGCAAACGCCTTAAATTTATCAAGGTCTGAGGCATTTCCTGTGATGTATTTTTCATCCACACCCAGCGTTCTCATGGCACGCCATTTATAATGATCACCTTCTAACCACAGTGCTGAAATATTTTTAAACTGTTTGTTTTCTGCAATAGCCTGAGGGGGTAGGTGATTATGGTAATCTATGATAGGAAGGTTTTTAACATGCTCATGGTAGAGCAACTGAGCTGTTTTATTTTGAAGCAGAAAATGATCGTGTATAAAAAAATTCATCTTACAAGTAGAGAAAAGATTGATTGATACGTTTTGTTTTTAAATTCAAATTTGCTTCATAAAAAGGATTTGCAGAATATTTTAACATTTTCTTTTGTTTTTTAAATATTTAGTATAATTTTAGCACAAATAAAATTTTTTTATAAATCGTTAACGTTAACGAAAATAATTAAAATAAACTAAAACAAACATTCAAATGAAAAATTTATTCTTAAAGACATTTCACTTGTGTTTATTCCTTGGGGCAGCTTTGCTTTATGGACAGGGCACTATTAGTGGTGTTGTGACAGATGGAGAAACTGGCACACCGCTACCCGGTGTAAATGTTTTAATCCAAGGCACAACAACAGGTGTTTCAACAGATTTTGATGGAAATTATTCAATTAATGCTTCTAATGGGCAAGTGTTGGAGTTTTCTTACTTAGGATTTGAAACGCAATCGATTACTGTTGATGGTGATCAACTCGATGTTTCGCTCCAACCATCCACCAATTTCTTAGATGAGATTGTGGTTACGGGTTATGGTACACAGAGTAGAAGAGAAGTAACTGCTTCTATTGCTACTGTAAATGCCGAAAATATTGAGAGAATTGCTACCGGTAGTGGAGTTGACGCCATTAAAGGACAAGTGGCTGGAGTTGATATCACCTCCAGTGGTGGTCGTCCTGGGCAAAACCCCGTGGTTCGTGTGCGTGGACGTCGTTCGCTTTCGGCATCTAATGATCCACTTTATGTTATAGATGGAATTCCACAAACCAGTAGTACTGGAGATGGCGCCATTTTTGACATTAACCCGCAAGACATCAAGTCTATGGAAATCTTAAAGGATGCGGCTGCCACCGCAATCTATGGGTCAAGAGGAGCAAATGGTGTAATCTTAATTACCACCAAAAGAGGACGCACCGGAAAAACACAAATAAACTATTCAGGCTATTATGGTGTTACTTCAGTAACCAATGTGCCAGACATGATGAATGGAGAAGAATGGGCCAATGCGAGACGTGAGGCTTTTCGTCAAGACGAAAGCAACAGATTTGTTTACAATGGTTCGATTCAAAACGATCAAATCACTTTTGACGGTGATCCCATCCAACTGGAAGCTATTGCCACAGGGCGCTCTTTTGATTTCTTAGATGCTGTATTGAAACAAGGTTTCCAAAACAGCCATCAAATTTCTGCCAATGGTGGTTCAGAAAATACACAATATAATGTTTCCTTAGGTTACTTCAAAGAAGATGGAATTATAGACCTTATGGATTTTGAACGAATCACAGGTCGTATCAACTTAGACCACAGAATTAACGATACCTTTAAATTTGGTATTTCTATGTTGTTAAGTAACTCGGTAAACAACTGGGGTTCTTCTGCTGTTATGGGAGAATCGTTAGGAAACATTCCACTAGCAAAACCTTATGATGAAAATGGAGAGTTGCGTTTCTTTGCCTTTAATGACGGTATTAGAACTAACCCATTGAGTGAATTAGTGCCAGGTGCATACATAGATGAGCGTCTTTCTACACGTTTTTTTGCTCCTGTTTATTTGCAAATTAGCTTAATGGAAGGTTTACAATTCACTTCTACCTTTGGTCCAGACATGCGTTTTAGAAGACGAGGAGAATTCCGTGATCGATTTACTAATGATAACCGCGGTGGACCAGCCGATGCAGAGGTAGAACACAAAAGAGAATTTGGTTTTACCCTAGAAAACCTCCTTACCTATAATAAAGAGATAGGCCCTGGTAACTTAAAGGTTACTTTGCTACAATCCATCCAAGAATCTCGTGTTGAATTTGCCAAGGCTGAAGTATTAAACTTACCTTATTCTTCACAATTGTTTTATAATATTGGAACAGCTGAAGTGAAAGGAAATTTGTCTTCAGGACTCCAAGAATGGCAATTACAATCCTACATGGGTCGTTTAAATTATGATATAGATGGCAAATATTTGTTCCAAGCTTCGCTTCGTGCGGATGGTTCTTCACGTTTGGCAGACGGAAACAAGTGGGCATACTTCCCAGGGGTTTCTGCCGGTTGGAGAATGTTAGAAGATCTTGCGCCTGACAACGCCACTTTTGACGAATTTAAATTGAGAGTGTCTTATGGAGAGGTAGGAAACACAGCCATTTCACCTTATCAAACACAAGGGGCTTTGGCAAGAACGGTATATGCCTGGGATGAAACACCCGCTTTTGGATATCGTTTGAACGACATCCCTAACCCAGATTTAGGTTGGGAAATTTCTAAAACCTTAGACTTTGGTTTTGATTATAGCCTTCTAGATGGAAGAATTACTGGTGCTTTTGACTATTATATGACCAACACCACAGACCTTCTTTTGGCTAGAAACCTTCCCTATACCTCAGGATATACAAGTGTATTTCAAAATGTTGGAGCAACAAAAACCAACGGTATAGAATTTAATGTTAACGCATCAATTGTTGAAACAGACAATTTTGCTTGGAATTTAGACTTCAATATTTCAGGCTACAATGAAGAAATTGTAGAATTGGCACTTAAAGATGCCAACGGAAATCCAATTGATGATGCCGGTAACGGTTGGTTTATTGGGCAACCCATTCGCGTGTTCTTTGACTATACAAAAGCAGGCATTTGGCAGTTAAATGAAGCTGCACAGGCAGCTGCGGTGCAAGGTACAGACCCTGGTCAAATTAAATTGGCTGATATTGATGGGGATGGACAGATTAACTACGAGGAGTTTGTGAAGATGAT
>JBMYZB010000048.1:0-11625 GCA_049609945.1 Flavobacteriaceae bacterium | reverse complement strand
AGTTAAAAAAAATGCTTTTAGTTTCTGGCTCAGCAAATGCCTATACAAGTTCGATAGTCAAAATGTTTGATTTACTCAAAACACAGTATCCCGAAAAAGACTTTGAACCCTTTGAAGAAGCTTTCGTAAACCAATCTATAGAACACCTTACTCAAATGATGACCCCCTTCTATAAAGAACATTTTTCAACAGCAGAATTGGAGGCGATGATCGGTTTTTAGGAATCGCCCGTGGGCAAAAAACTGATCCAAAAAGCACCTCTTATTGCCCAAAAAAGTCTTGAAATTGGACAACAATGGGGTGTTGAAGTGGGGCAAAAATTGCAAAAGTTAATTGCCGATTAAAGCTTTTTGCCCACAATAAAACTTTTTTTCAACTAAATCTATATTTACCATGTATCTCTTAAAAATTATCATTTCCTTTTTAAAAGACAAAGAATATCGACAACTCCTTGGTGTTTCAGGGTTGATTATTATTATTGGCATACTTTGCTATCACTACATTGAGGGCTGGTCTTGGGTGGATGCGGCCTATTTTTCTGTAATTACCCTTACCACCATTGGCTATGGTGACTTTTCACCTCAAACCACATTTGGGAAAATTTTTACCATGTTTTATATCCTCATTGGTGTTTGGGTGATGCTTGGTTTTATTAATACGATATATTTACATTATAAAACCCGAAACAAAAAATAATGTCTTCAATTAAAATTCGTACTATTGCGAGAACGACAACAGTATGAGTGGAAAATCTCCTTCCCTTAGTTTAGGTTCCGCCTTGCTTCCCGTTTTGGTGCTAATTTTCTTGCTAGGCTTTAATGTGAGTGTTTTTGGAGATAATGCTTTGGGAGGCTCTAACCAATTTATTTTACTGATTGGAGCAGCCGTTGCAGCCATTATTGGGTTTCGAAAAAAAGTGTCTTATGGTGCTATGATGGAGGCCATAGGTGCCAATTTAAAGGCCACCACGGGTGCCATTTTAATCTTGCTTTTTGTGGGTGCACTGGCTGGCACATGGTTGGTCTCAGGCATCATTCCAGCCATGATCTATTATGGCTTACAACTCATTCATCCGGCTATTTTTTTACCGGCTTGCGTGATTATTTGCGCCCTCATTTCTCTAGCCACCGGCAGCAGTTGGACTACTTCTGCCACAGTGGGCATTGCACTTATTGGTATCGGAAAAGCTTTGGGTCTTCCTGTGGGTATGGTTGCCGGAGCTGTTATTTCTGGAGCTTATTTTGGCGATAAACTTTCTCCCTTGAGTGATACCACCAACCTTGCTCCCGCCATGGCTGGGGGCGACCTTTTTAAACATATCCGGTATATGACCTACACTACCCTGCCAAGCATAAGTATTACACTTATCGCTTTTATTCTCCTTAGCTTTTTTCAATCTCCCAGCGGACAAGCCGATATCAACCAAATGTTGGAATCCATAGAACAAACTTTCACCATCAATCTTTGGCTTTTTTTGGTTCCTATTGCCGTCATTTTTTTAATTGTAAAAAAAAGCCCTCCTCTTATTGCACTAATGATCGGTACCCTTTTAGGTGCCTTGTTCACCTTACTTTTTCAGTCACATTTACTTATGGTTTTGAGCAACACTTCGGTTTTGGATGTAGACACAACCTATAAAACCCTCCTCAATGTGATTACTACAGAAACAGTGATAGAAACCGACAATGCTTTGCTTAATGACCTATTCACCTCCGGTGGTATGGGGGGCATGTTAGGCACTATATGGCTTATTATTTGCGCTATGGTTTTTGGGGGCGTGATGGATGCAATTGGAGCACTAGCACGAATAAGCCAAGCTTTATTAAAGGGTGCACAAAGTACGTTACAACTCTTTGCAAGCACTGTGGTTTCTTGCGTGACCATCAATATCACAGCCTCAGATCAATACCTCTCTTTGGTGATTCCCGGTAAAATGTTTGCCAAAGCCTATAAAGACCGTGGGTTGGCTCCTGAAAATTTGAGTAGAACCCTAGAAGATTCGGGCACGGTTACATCCGTTTTAATTCCTTGGAATACCTGCGGGGCTTACCAATCAGGTGTGTTGGGAGTGAGTGTGGGTAGCTATTTTTTCTATGCTATTTTTAATTGGATCAGTCCTTTAATGACCCTCCTTTATGCTGCTTTTCATATTAAAATTAAATCGTTAAAGGAAGCCTAAAAGCACATCTTTATTGTATTTGAATTTGTATTTTTGTGGGAGAGTCTGCATTAATGAGCAAGCAACAAAAAAAATCCATGTCAAAACCTAAGTCCTTGGCCAACCAAAAAAGACAACGTTTGGTGCTTTTTGGTGCTTTTTTAGTTTTGGCCTCTTTACTCTTATTTATTGCCATGATCTCCTATTTTTCAACTTGGCAAGAGGATTTTAGCACACTCGAAAATTTTAATAACCCTAGTGTTGAAAGTGCTAATGTGTTAAACAAATTAGGGGCCTTCATAAGTCATTTTTTGGTTTATAAACTTTTTGGTTTTGGTGCCTTTATTTTTGCCTATTTACTTCTTAACACAGGGCTTACATATTTTTTAAATTGGCCGAAAAAAAAATTACTCAAACAATGGAGTTGGGGGCTATTACACATCCTTTGGCTGAGTATTTCTATGGGCTTTTTTTATGAATTAAATCCAATACTAAGTGGTGTTGTAGGCTATGAAATTTATCTTTGGTTGGAGGCCTACATTGGCTCTCTAGGATTGATTAGTGTATTGTTGTTTACTTTGCTCTGCTTTTTAGTGATAGAATTGGATTGGACTCCAGAACGCATGAAGAGACTATTTTCTACTAATGCTTCTTCAACTGCCCAAGAAAATGGAGAAAAACCCATGGAAGTTACTCTGAATCAAGAGGATGAAACCTTAATAAATGAACTTAAAGGAGATGAAATTTCGCTCAGCAATACGCCTAAAATTGAACCCACTACACCTCCTCAGACACCAGAAACAGAAATAGAACAAGTTTCGATGGAAATTGAAACTCCCGAGGAAGAGGCGCAAGCGGTTGCTAAAGATTTGGTTGAAAAACAAGGCCTTTTTGACCCCACCCTTGTTTTGAGTAAATATCAATTTCCGAGTCTCAATTTACTAAAAGAATATGGCGATGGTTCTATTACCATTAATCAAGAAGAACTGGAGCTCAACAAAAATAAAATTGTTGATACTCTAAACAATTATAAAATTGGAATCGCACACATTAAAGCCACCATTGGACCAACAGTAACACTTTATGAAATTGTTCCTGATGCTGGCATTCGGATTTCTAAAATTAAAAATCTGGAAGATGACATTGCCCTTTCCCTCTCAGCTCTTGGGATTCGGATCATTGCTCCCATTCCAGGTAAAGGAACCATCGGCATTGAAGTACCCAATCAAAAACCAAGCATTGTTTCAATGCGATCCGTGTTAAGTGCCTCTAAATTTCAAAAAGCAGAAATGGAATTGCCATTGGCCTTGGGAAAAACCATTAGCAACGAAACGTTTGTGGTTGATTTGACAAAAATGCCTCACTTGCTCATGGCCGGTGCCACCGGACAAGGAAAATCTGTTGGACTCAATGCAGTGGTTTCTTCTCTACTCTACAAAAAACATCCTGCTGAAGTAAAGTTTGTTTTAGTGGATCCTAAGAAAGTAGAACTCAATATTTACAATAAAATTGAACGACATTATTTAGCAAAACTACCAGATAGTGAAGATGCCATTATAACAGATAACAGCAAAGTGATTAACACCCTAAATTCGCTGTGTATAGAAATGGACAATCGATATGAGCTACTCAAAAATGCCATGTGTCGAAATGTTAAAGAATATAACAAAAAATTTGAGGCCAGAAAGCTAAATCCAAATGAGGGGCACAATTATTTGCCTTACATTGTATTAATTATTGATGAATTTGCCGATTTGATTATGACCGCCGGTAAGGAAGTGGAAACCCCCATCGCTCGCTTGGCACAACTGGCGCGTGCAGTAGGGATTCACTTGATCATTGCCACTCAACGTCCTTCGGTGAATGTTATTACAGGCATTATCAAAGCCAATTTTCCAGCACGCATTGCATTTCGAGTGACATCAAAAATTGATTCGCGCACCATTTTAGACAATGGCGGTGCTGAACAACTCATTGGGCGTGGTGATATGCTCTACACCCAAGGCAATGACCTCACTCGCCTTCAGTGTGCCTTTGTGGATACGCCCGAAGTGGAGCGTATTGCTGCATTTATTGGAGCTCAAACTGGGTTTGCCGAAGCCCATGTCTTGCCAGAATATGTGGGTGAAGAAAACGATAGTGTGCTGGATATTGACGCCTCAGAACGCGATTCACTTTTTAAAGAAGCGGCTGAAGTAATTGTAGTGGCTCAACAAGGTTCGGCATCACTTTTGCAACGAAAATTAAAATTGGGATACAATAGAGCCGGACGCATTATTGATCAAATGGAAGCCGCAGGCATTGTGGGACCCTTTGAGGGAAGCAAAGCAAGGCAAGTTTTAATTCCCGATCTATCTAGTTTGGAACGTTTTTTAAATAATGAACCGCAATGAAAGTAAATTATTTTGTTTTGGCATTCTTTTTAAACCTTAGCCTAATGATGGGCCAAACCTCCATGGAAGCAAAAAAAATATTGGATGCAGTGGCCGATAAAATAAGTAGTTATGAGAATTTGCAATTTAATTTTACCTATATATTAAGTAACCGACAAGAAAATATTAGACAAGAATCTAAAGGTAGCGTGGTGGTGGCCGGTGAACGTTATAAATTAGAATTTATGGGTATGGAACAACTCTTTGACGGCGAAAAAACCTACACTATTATGCCCGAAAATGAAGAGGTTACCATTTCAACTTCCAAGGACGATGAATTGGGGATTAATCCCACAAAACTACTTCGGTTTTATTTGGAGGGGTATGATTACCAAATGGACATTAAGCAAAACGTAAGCGGCTCTACCATTCAATACATAAAACTTATTCCTAGTGAAGAAAATCCGGACATAAACTACTTGCTTTTGGGAATCAATCAGAAGACAATGTCCATTTATCGTTTGATTGAAGTGGGAAGCAATGGCACCCAAACCACCTTGACCCTAAACAATCAAAATGTAAATCAGCCTCTAGCAGCATCCCTCTTTACATTTGAACAAAGTAATTATCCTGATTATTACATAAACGAATAGGCTTTGAAAATCATAGATTGGTATATTTTAAAAAGTTATTTATCACGTCTTGTAGCTGTTTTTGCCATTTGTATGCTCATATTTGTAGTTCAAACTTTTTGGCTGTACATTGATGAATTGGCCGGAAAAGGTTTAGATATCATTATTATTTCAAAATTTCTACTCTATTTTTCGCCTAAGTTGGTACCCATGGTTTTACCCATGTCTGTTCTGATTGCTTCTTTAATGACATATGGGAGTTTTGCTGAAAACTATGAGTTTGCCGCTATGAAATCTACGGGCATTTCATTGCAGCGTGCTTTGATAGGACTCTTACTTTTTCATATTGCCCTAGGTATTGCTTCTTTTTATTTCTCAAATCATGTGATTCCCTATGGCGAATTAAAATCGTATAATCTTAGAAAAAATTTAAAAAAGCTTAAGCCCGAATTGGCTATCCGTGAGGGCATTTTTAATGAAGTGGGCAATATTAACATAAAGGTGAAGCGAAAATATGGAGAAAACGATCGCTTTTTGGAAGATGTTATTATTCACGAATATTATCCCGATAGAATCAATCGGACCGTAATCAAAGCGAAACGAGGTGAACTAAGAAGCAAAACAACTGATGATAATTTGCAATTAGTTTTATTTGAAGGCAATCGTTATGAAGAAATTAAAGCTAAAAAGAAAAACGTTGAGGATCGAATGCCTCATGCTAAAGTTTATTTCGATGAGTATGTTATGAATATTGATTTATCCTCATTCAATGATGTGGATTTGGAGGCAGAAGATATTAAAAGCTCTTACCGAATGCAAAAAACAGATCAACTTCGAATTAGCATTGACACTTTGGAACGTGATTTTAATATGGAGCGTGCTGCATTTAGTGAAAATTTTGGTAAATCCAGTATTATTGGTGAGGTACAAAGTCGCACGCAAAACAAGGTTGATCTAGATACTTTCCCCCAAAATCCATTGCACTTTTTAGCTAATGACGTTCCGTGGAAATACAGTCAGGCAATCACCACTGGAATTGATCAACTTCGCCCTCACATGAGAGATTTAAACCGAAAGCGGCAATTGTATTTTTTGCAACAAAAAAATATTAATCAACATAAAATTGTTTTACAAAACAAGTTTGTATTAGTTTTTGCTTCTGTACTTTTATTTTTAATTGGTGCTCCCTTAGGTGCAATTGTTAGAAAAGGAGGCATTGGAATGCCACTAGTGCTCTCGGTCATTATCTTTTTGACTTATCATTTTATTGGGGTTTTTGGAGATAATGCCGCTGAAGACAACAGTATAAACCCCCTTGTAGGAGCTTGGCTTTCTACCCTTCTTTTAACACCATTTGCTATTTTACTCACCCAAAGAGCCTCTTCAGATAAGGGCTTTGTTTCCTTTGATTCTTTATTTTTGTGGTATCAAAAAAGCACCCAATTCTTTAACCATCTCTTTAAAAAGACAAAAAAATATGAGTAATTATAAACTCAATAAGGTTGAAGAGGCCATTACAGCCATTGCCAATGGCGAAGTAATTATTGTGGTTGATGATGCACAACGCGAAAACGAAGGTGATTTTGTGGCAGCAGCTGAAATGGTGAGCCCTGAAATGATCAATTTTATGGCCACCCATGGTCGAGGCTTAATTTGTACTCCCATTACGGAGGCACGATGCAAAACGCTTGGCCTTGAAAAAATGGTGCGCAACAATACCGATCCTATGGAAACAGCCTTTACCGTTTCTGTTGATTTAAAAGGCAATGGAGTGACCACCGGCATTTCAGCACAAGACCGAGCCAAAACCATAACAGCACTTATTGATCCTGCCACTAAAGCCCAAGACCTTTCCAAACCTGGTCATATTTTCCCTTTAATAGCCAAAGAGGGCGGTGTTTTACGCCGCACTGGACATACAGAAGCCGCCATTGATTTTGCACGATTAGCTGGTTTACAACCCGCCGGGGTGATTGTGGAAATTATGAATGAAGATGGCTCCATGGCTCGCTTACCACAACTCATTAATGTAGCAAAAAAATTTAACCTCAAAATTGTTTCTATTGAAGATTTGGTTTCTTACAGAATGCAAAATGACAGTCTGATTGTTAAGAAAATAGATACACCCATAGAAACTCTATTTGGACGTTTTCGGTTGCGAGCCTATGAACAAACCACCAATAAAATTATTCATTTGGCACTCACTTGTGGACAATGGGAAGAAAATGAAAGCGTTCTAACCCGAATCCATTCTTCTAAAATCAGCAATGATATTTTAGGAATGCTAACCGGAGGAGCACAACAAGGCCTAGATGACGTTTTTAACGTGATAAAAAAAGAAGGAAAAGGAGCTGTTTTGTTTATTAACAAAGAACAAGTGCCTGAAGATCTTTTGGCTCGTATCTCCACATTAAAAGAATTGCAAAATCAAGGGGCAGTTAAAAAAGCACCTCCTCTGAGTATGGACGAAAAAGACTATGGCATTGGAGCACAAATTTTACACGACTTAAACATAAAAAAAATACGTGTAATCAGTAATTCAATACAACCACAGCGGATTGGAATTACAGGTTATGGACTTACCATTGAAGGGCAGGTAGCTTATTGATCATTCCAAAGTTTTAAGGCCAAAAGCAATACCATTGCAAACAAAAAAATGCGCATCCAACGGTCGTCTTTGTTGACCGACCAGCGACTGGTGAGCCATGCAGAAATGGCACTGCCCATGGCCATCCATAAACCAGAACGCCATGAAACTGCGTTGTTTATGCTGAAAAACAAAAGTGCTGCTGTGGTGTATAGCGTGACCACGGCCACCTTAACGGCATTGGCTTGTACAAACGACAAATGGTTTATACGGGTTAAAATTAATAAAATCACAAAGCCAATTCCAGCGTTTATAAATCCTCCGTAAAGACCTACAAAAAAAAATAAAAATAACAATAGATATTTTGCCCTTTGGGTTGGCTTTTGGGGACTTAATAAATGTGCACTATTTTTTTTTAACAAGATCAGTATGCCAATGGCAATCATTAAAACAGCTAAAATCTTATTAAACAATTCTCCATTAATATCTATAGCAATTTGTGCCCCCACAATTGATCCCAGTGTGGCGGTGAGGCCTAAATATAAGGGGAGTGGAGCCACAGAAATATTTTTACTCCTAAACCCGAGTGTGCCTGTAATGGATTGAAAAAGAATTACAATTCGATTGGTGCCGTTGGCAATATGGGGAGGTAAGCCAAGAAAAATGAGAACAGGAAGCGTTAACAAAGATCCACCACCAGCAAGGGTATTGATAATACCCGCCACAAAACCAACACCAAAAAGCAAAATGATTTCTAAAAATTCATTCATGGCTTGAATATAGCCTAATTTAAACAAAGGGGAAGATGAAGAAATGTTTTCTAATCTAAAAAACCACACTATATTTGCACTTCCAAAAGGAGAAATGGCAGAGTGGTCGAATGCGGCAGTCTTGAAAACTGTTGAGGGTCACACCTCCGGGGGTTCGAATCCCTCTTTCTCCGCTGAAGAGGTTAACCCCTTGAAAATCAAGGGGTTTGTTTCTAACAGTAAACAAAAAGTAAACAGATAGCAGTTTTGCGAGCATTTTTAATCTTTAAAAATGAAGTTCAAAGCGTTACGCTTTTACATTAGTATTTAAATCAATTTATTTAAATTTAAATCTCCGTCTTTCATTTTATTGAACTACTATACCTTATTTAAAACCATATCATTGTAAAATGAAGGAAATATTACGCTTATTATTGCTCTTTTTTTTCATTGCGTGTTCTAGTGAGGATGACATTTTAGAAGAAGATCTTTTTGACGATGTGCTTCAATCACAAATTGACGCTGAAACTACTGAAGAAAGCACTGACACCATAAATTCAACTGATGAGGATACATCAGATACAAGCGGCAATGACGCAAGTTATGACAGCAACGATTTTACCGCAATATCTGAGGGTCAAATCACCTTATATGGCGTGGATGGAAACAACCTGTCAAAACTTGTGGATTATAACGTAGAATCAGAATTATTAGATTATCAAAAGGCAACAGAAAAGCATCATGAACTGTGGAATCAAATTGTTAGTATTACTCCAGAGTTTTATTTAAATAAAATTAATCAATTTGCCATATTTGTTGGTGATTATGATAGTTCAATGGATCTATATGAAACCCTTGCCTATGTATCTCCAACAAGCGAAGATTTATCTACTTGGCAATTTGGTATTGCAATAGACTTGTCTTACTTAGAAACTTTTACAGCTTTTGATGAGGAGCTCAATGGAACAATAATACATGAATTGGGTCATATAGTTGTTTTGGATGACACACAAATAAATCCATTTGTGGAAGCCGAATCTTGCACAACCTATCATCTTGAGGAAGGTTGCACTAAAGAAACATCATATATGTATCCTTTTTATCTGAAGTTTTGGTCTAAAATTCCCGTTGACCAAAATGCTGAAGACACCTATGCTGCCTATCCAAATGACTTTTTAACTGATTATGCTGCCACTAATATTACAGAAGATATGGCAGAAACCTTTCGATATTTTGTATTAACAGATGAACCTTTAAATATTAGCCTTGTCAAACATCAAAAGATCTCGGAATTTTATGGCTATGAAAATTTTACCGAGCTTAGATCTTTTATTAGAGAAAATGTCGATTCATTTTCATTCCTTACCGCCAAGATATCACCTTCAAACTCCACAATTCGGTGTGGTACCTCACGTGTTATGCCTAAATGGAACTCAAATTTGTAGTCAGTATTTTTGTAAGGTATATATCAACTTATTAATTTTCTGACACTTTTCCTGCCGTGATATAACCCAAATAGCGTCCGGCCCAATAGGGCAATAAATAAACATAAGGAGAATATTCTCTAAAGCCACCACTACCCCCGTGGTTTTGATAGGCCCTGTTGTGAAGGTGAAGTGGTCTTTCATCTGGGGGAAGTACAGAGCTGAATTCTTGTTTTCTAAAATTGGGCGGTATACGGTTCACATCTTTACGATGTTTATTTTCGATCTTCCAGTCGATTAAATCCATTGGAAATTCTTTAAGCCACCAAACGGAAGCTTCTAGGTCAATATTTTTTCCCCCCGCCAAGGCAAATAAAAAATGCCACAAGGGGTTTTTTTCTGAACGTTCTAATTCCCAATGCGATTGCACCGATTCCAAATGTCGTTTTTTCATAGTATGATCAAAGGCATAGTTCACAAAAGCTGGTGCGGTTAAAAAATACATTTCATCATCGGAATGATTCCACGCATCACTCAAAAATTGACCCTCCACAAAACCAATGGTATCGGCCAATCGAGAAGCGTTTTCTTCATAGCCGTATTTTTCAGCCAAAAGTTTGGCAAGAGACTTGTATTTTTCTTCCTTCGTAAAATGATAGGTTGATTGTAAAAAAGCCAAAATCAAGGTAGCATTAAGGCGCCTATCCCCCACTGCAATGGGAAAGCTGTTAACATAGTCTGGGTGCCATCGCCCCCATCGTGTGGGCTTGCCATCCCAAGAAACCAAATACCAATTGTTGTCAATAATATGATCCATTTGTCTTTTCATTAAATCAATCGCTTTGCCTTTCCAAAAGGGTTCTTTGATGATTTCAGCAAACAAGGCATAGACAAAAAAATGACCACAAGATTCATCACTGCTTGTGGTTGTTTTCCACAGCCACTTAGGGTCTTTGGAGGGCATCCAAACCCCAAATGAATCATTGGGTTTCCATCCGCTTTGCTGATAAGATTCTATTTCATAAGTTCTTGCCGGGAAGCCGTCAATGCCCGAAATTTCTGTTAACCGCTCCATGGCTAGTAAAGCCTCGAAGGCATTTTGTTTGGCCGCCTCAGCTTGTGTGGTGCCATATCGAAAGAGTTCTGCAGCCAAATACATGGAGGTCCACAAGCCATCGTTATCAGTATCTATCAATTCCAATGAAGACAAATCGCCTGCTTTGCCGAGACGTACAGCAGATGTTAATCCATAACGAATATGTCTTTTGCGTTGAATGGTTTGGAAATGTTGCGCTTTTTGTTCTAATGTCATTAGGCTAAAATGAATTTCAGTCAATCCGTTTTGAGTCAAAACCAAAACATTTTGATCTGAGCCAGCAGCCAAGGCCACCACTGTGTCATCAACCAACCAACGTTGTGAAGCGTAATAGTCAAATGTATTGTCTACTCTAAATGAAAAGGCGCCTTTGGTAGTCCCCACCCAAAGACTTTTTCCAATCGTTTTTAGGGCTGTAATTTCTGTATGTGGCAAGGCTTTTAGTGTTCTTTCTTTTTGAAAATTTTGACGATTTAAAAAATGAATTCCATTTGCGCTACCCAGAGCAATTTTATCTTGCTGCAATGCAATAGCGGTCAAATTATTGGCCGTAAATACTTTTTCGAGTTTTTTTGATTTCACATCCAAGTGTACCAGACCATTGACT
>JBMYZB010000047.1:0-11721 GCA_049609945.1 Flavobacteriaceae bacterium | reverse complement strand
ATGGATAAAAATCAGTTTCCAGATCCATTTAATATTCCGCCAATAAAAAGTCGATTAAAAGTAGTACAAATGCAAGTTGATAAATGTTTATATTTTACAAGGTATTATAAAGAAGATTCACTTGTTGTAGCACTTGAGCAATTATACAATCACTACAACGCCTTTTTAGATCGAATCATCAGTTTGAGTGAAGAAAAACAAGCTTTGCCAAATGTTTCAGTCAAAGAAGAAGATATTTAATGTTCTTTAACTAAATGAGAAACAGGTAAGCGGTCTTTGCAATGCGCTATGGCAAAATTAATTTTTTCCATCTGATCTGTAAAAACAGAATCCTTTATGGGAAGCGCAGTAACTTTTTGATATAATGTAATTAAATAACTATCGGCTTCAATGCATTTTTCAATAACTCCAGATTTACGGTTGTTAAGTGAAGAGATTAGAAGTTGGTCAAAATTAAAATTGCGAATCACCAAGTCATCTAAGCCTATGTTTTCACGTTGTAATTGACTTAATACCGTCTGAAAAAAATGATTTCGAAGGCGGGCTTCTTGATTGAAACGTCGTTTATCTTCGGTGTGATTAGCCACATCAGCCGCTCTAAGGTAGACTAGTTTAGCATTTTTAAGGTGCATCAATAATTGCTCCAACAAGCTAATATAATTACTCTTTAACGACACAGTTTATTGTTTTAAATAAAATTAAACATTGCAGTACTATGTATTTCTTTTAATGTTTAATTTATATTAACAAATTATTCACCATAAAGCTGTAATTAAACTCTCGTTCTAATTTTTCAGAAGCAATGATTCTTTCTATAGTAGCTTCGTCGGTAAACTGAGGCATGGGCAATCCCTTTGTTTTAGATAGGGCTGTATAATAGTCTCTCCTTTTGGGATGATAAGGGCTAACAGTATTGTAAACGCCTCTGAGTGTGTAGTTTTCAAGAGCTCTAAGCAGTACATTAACAGCATCTGTTTGATGAATAAAATTAATATACCCGTCCGGATTTGGAATAATTTTGTTTTGTAATTGATAGATTGGATGTCGATCAAATCCTATTAATCCACCCAAGCGAAATATTAAGTAAGGAAGATTCTGTTTTTCAATAAATTGTTCACATTGTAGTAAAGTTTTTCCATTTTTTGTCTCGGGTTTAGGGGGTGTGTTTTCTGTGAGTTTTCCGCTTTGTGACCCATATACCGAAGTAGAACTAGTAAAAATTACCCGCTTAACATCCGTTTGAGTAATGTGTTCATAAAGCACTTCCAAAACTGCCAAAAGTGAAAAGCCTGTTTTTTTCTGACTGGGAGGTAAAAAAACTAACAATTGATCCAAGTCATGAAAAAAAGAAAGATCTCCCTCAATATTCTCCTCAGTTAGTTGTAGAGTATATGGCTCCACATTATTTTCAGATCCTTCTTTCGGCCATTTGGTTTTAGAGGCTTTCACCATAAAATTTGTTTGCTGCATGACCCTAGCCAGTGCACTTCCCAGCCAGCCATATCCTAAAATACCTATGGTTTCTTGGTTTCTTTTCATTTTTCTCTTTAAAAGAAATCAGTCAATTTTTTATCAAATCATCAAAAATAATAACAAAAATAATTGTATTTTGAAAGTTCCAACTCATAAAATTTGCGATTATGCCTATAAAAAGCTTTCAAGGACAACGGGCTCAAAAAATGCGAAACGTGCCCAAAAAATTATTGGTGGCTGATATTATGTGTCGCACTCTGGTGGTTTTTAAACCTGAAGATTCTATCCACCATGTAATGCATCAATTTATCAAACACCGTATCTCTGGGGGACCTGTAGTGGATGATAAAGGACAACTGACGGGTGTGATCTCCGAAGCCGATTGTATGAAAGAAATTTCAGATAGCCGCTATTTTAACATGCCCATCTTAGACAAATCGGTAGCCCATTTCATGACTCCAAAAGTGGATACTATTGATGCCGGATTAACTGTATTTGAAGCAGCTGCTTTATTTTCAAAAACCAGCAGAAGACGTTTTCCTGTCATGCAAAACAACCGTTTGGTGGGGCAAATTAGTCGTAAAGATGTGGTTATAGCCGCCCTCAATATGAAGAGTCAGACTTGGGGTGTTAAATAAAAATTTCTTTGGCCATCCGGTAGGTGTTGGCGTGTGCCTCAACAATAATGCTGATGTCTTTAGAATAACCACCTCCCATACTGCACTGCACCGCAATTTTGTTTTTCTTACAGCATTCAAAAACAAATGCGTCGCGTTGCACACATCCTTCTAAGCTCAGTGCCAAACGACCCAGTTTGTCTGTGGCTAATACATCCACGCCAGAGAGGTAAAAAATAAAATCAGGGCGTACTGTTTCAAGCAATTTGGGCAGGGTTGCTTTTAGTTGTGTCAAATATGCTGCGGTGGGAATGCCATCTTCCAAGGCCAAGTCTAAATCACTTTGTTCCTTTTTAAAGGGATAATTTTTTGCACCATGCATAGAAAAGGTATAAACGTGAGCGTTTTCTTTAAAAATTGCCGCTGTTCCATTGCCTTGGTGAACATCCAAATCAATAATTAATATTTGTTGCGCTAAGCCCTTGTCTAAAAGATACTGTGCAGCAATGGCCTGATCATTGAGCAGACAAAAAGCTTCACCATGATCAGTATAAGCGTGATGTGTGCCTCCAGCAATATTCATGGCAATGCCAGTGCTCAATGCCAATTTGCTTCCTTGTATTGTTCCTCCTGCAATGATAAACTCTCTTTCCACAAGTGCCTTACTAAGCGGAAAACCGATTTTACGAATCTCGGAACGATCTAGATCGAGTTGCAATAGTTTTTGAACATATGTTGGATGATGCACCCTTTGCACCACTTCAATCGGAGCTTTTTGTGGCTGAAAAAAATCATCTGCTTGTGCGGTTCCCTCCAAACGTAGTTGTGTGGGTAATAAATCATATTTTTCCATTGGAAACCGATGGCCCTCAGGCAAGGGCAGGGCATAACAAGAATCATAAGCAATGGGTAAGAGCACTTAGGAAACTTTCGTACCAGAATTCAATGGGCTTTCTGGACTTACAAAAACGAGCTTTCCATTTGTGTCTTCGCCCAACAGCAGCATACCTTGGCTTTCCACACCACGAATTTTTCGAGGAGCCAAATTGGCGAGGTATAGAACTTGCTTACCCACAATTTTATCGGGGGCATAAGAACCAGCAATACCAGAAACTACAGTTGCTTCTTTACCACCAACATCCAAAGTGATTTGTAGCAACTTGTCTGTTTTGGGGACAGCCTTTGCCGCAGTAATGGTAACAATTTGTAAATCCATAGCCGAAAATTGTTCAAAAGTAATAGATTTTTTTTCTGGTGTATCAGGGGTTTCTACTGCAGTTTGTGTTGACATCGCATTTAATTTTTCACGTTGGGCATCAATGGTTTCATTTTCAATTTTTTCAAAGAGTAGTGTTGCCGCTTCCAAAATGTGTCCTTCCGACAAATAGGTTTTTGCAGTAATGCTGTCCCAAGAGAAAGCCGCAGTTAAATTTAGTAACCGGCGTAATTTTTTAGATGTAAAGGGCAAAATAGGTTCACTAACCACGGCCAAAGCAGTGGCCACTTGTAGGGCAACATACATAATGGTCTTAACTCGTTCGGGATTTTCTTTACTGATTTTCCAAGGCTCAGCATCGGCAAGATATTTATTTCCTAAACGTGCCAATTGCATCAATTCATGGCACGCATCACGAAATTTATAGTGCTCTATGGCTTGACCAATACGTTCTGGAAAAAATGCTATTTGGTCCAGCGTTTGCTGATCGGCAGCAAGGAGTTTGTCCGGGTTGGGTACTTTTCCCTCGTAATATTTATGGGTGAGCACCACCACACGGTTAATAAAGTTGCCGAAGATGGCAACCAATTCGTTGTTATTGCGGGACTGAAATTCGCTCCATGTAAAATCGTTGTCTTTATTTTCAGGGGTGTTGGCGGCCAAAACATAGCGTAACACATCTTGTTTACCTGGAAAATCTTCCAAATATTCATGCAACCACACCGCCCAATTTTTGGAGGTAGAGATTTTTTGTCCTTCTAGATTTAAGAATTCATTTGCCGGCACATTTTGAGGTAAAATATAATCGCCGTGTGCTTTGAGTACTACTGGAAAAATGATGCAGTGAAAAACAATATTATCTTTTCCTATAAAATGCACCAATTGGGCGTTGGGGTCTTGCCAAAAAGGTTTCCAGTCTTTTCCTTCTGCAGCCGCCCATTCTTTGGTGGAAGAGATATAGCCAATGGGGGCGTCAAACCAAACATATAAGACCTTCCCTTCGGCATCATTGACGGGTACCGGAATGCCCCATTCCAAATCACGAGTCACGGCACGTGCGGCCAAGCCATTGTCCACCCATGATTTTACTTGGCCATATACATTGGGTTTCCAATCTTTTTGATGCCCTTCTAAAATCCATTCACGAATAAAGGATTCATGTTGATCTAAGGGCAAATACCAATGGGTGGTTTTGCGCAAAATGGGTTCACTGCCACTTAGGGTTGACACCGGGTTTTTTAATTCGGTAGGGCTTAAGGCGCTTCCGCAGGATTCGCACTGGTCTCCATAAGCTTCTGCATGATTGCACACTGGGCAGGTGCCTGTCACAAAACGGTCAGCCAAAAACTGCTCAGCGGTTTCGTCATAGAGTTGAACCGAATTCTTTTTTACAAAAGCTTCTTTTTCTAAAAGAGTTTTAAATATTTCTTGAGCCGTCTCATAGTGTACAGGTCTGGAGGTTCTAGAATAATTGTCAAAAGCAATACCAAAAGTTTCAAAAGATTGGCGAATGAGGGAATCGTATTGGTCTATAATTTCCTTGGGGGTTTTTCCTTCCTTTTTGGCCTTAATGGCAATGGCCACGCCATGTTCATCGCTTCCGCAAATAAAGACCACCTCACGCCCCGTGAGCCTTAAATAACGCGTATAAATGTCTGCGGGCACATAAACTCCAGCCAAATGGCCGATATGTAAAGGCCCGTTTGTGTAAGGCAAAGCAGCGGTGACAGTATATCTTTTGGGTTGCTTCATCAAAATTTTTTTCAAAAATAGACATTTTCCTATGGATATAACCTCCAGCCCCAGTAACTTTAGTGGGCACAAATTCTTACTCAAATGAGCAAACCCTATGATTTTGGTAAAGCTGCCGAAAACCGTGCGGCTCTTTTTTTGGAAGAAAAAGGATATACCGTTTTAGCTAGAAATTTTCGTTATCACAAAGCTGAAATAGATATCATTGCCCGCAAAGAAAACATTTTGGTGGTGGTTGAGGTGAAGGCACGTTCAACCCCTTATTTTGGTCCACCCGAATCTTTTATTGGAAAGAAAAAAATTGGGCTTTTAGTGCAAGCGGCCGATCATTTTGTGCACGTACAAGGTCTGGATGTTAATGTCCGATTTGATATTATCTCTATTCTAAATTACCAAGGCAAATGCACTGTAGAACATTTGGAGGATGCGTTTTATCCATTTACATAAAGTTTAATATATAACAAAATGTTTCATAATCACTACTTTTGTGAAAAAATAAGATAATGCGGACCATTGCTTCAGAAGTTACAGCCTACATAAAAACAAAACCCTTTTTATCTACAGCACTTTCACAAGGTATCATCAACCTCACCTCTTTGGCACGGGAAATTCAACCCGAAATAGAAAAGAACTTGAGAAAACCGGCTAAAAGTGGTGCCATTGTGATGGCCTTGAAACGGATTTCGGATAACCTTGAATTTGTTTCTACACACAAAATTGTGGGCGTCCTTAAAAATTTAGGAGATATCACCGTGCGTTCTTCCTTGGTAGATTACAGTTTTGCCAATTCAGACACCTTGCTCTATTCGCAGGCCAAGTTATTAGGTGCTATTGAAAATCGCAAAGATGTTTTTTACACGTCTTCTCGTGGAGTAAGTGAATCCAACATTATTGTTAGCGCCAACATTTCTGATTTGGTAACTCAATTTTTTTCGAAAGAATTGTGTAACAGCAAGCTGGAAAACCGTTCTTCTATTACGGTGCAATTGCCCACAGAAAATATTGCCATACCGGGCATTTATTATTTCATTTTCCAGCGCCTTTCTTGGGAGGGGGTCAATTTAAATGAGGTGATTTCCACTTCCAATGAATTTACAATTTTAATGGACGAAAGCCAAGTGAACACAGCTTTTGAAGTCATTAAGAATTTGAAGAAACTGTAGGCTGAACCAAGGGTCGCAATGCCTGTATGGCAGACTCAATCGAAGCCACTCCTTCAACCACTAAAAGTAATTTGACCCCGCTGGTGGTTTGTTTTTCTTTTAACACCATATGTTTGTGAGACTGCACTTGTTGCAATAAATATTTAAATTGAGTGGAGTTATAGAATAGACTTTCTGGGTTGTTTATAAAATAGGCCAACCCCTTTTGTTTTTTCAATACCAAACGTTCCATGCCCAAGCGTTGCGCCAACCATTTTAATTGTACACTTTGCAATAAGGCTTCGGTTTCTTCGGGTAATTTACCAAAGCGATCTAGCAGTTGGGCCCTAAATGCGTCTAGTTCGGTGGTGGTTTTAATTCTGCTTAACAGCTGATATAGGTTTAAACGTTCACTCACAATGTTGATGTAGTATTCGGGAATATAAAGCTCTAAATCGGTGTCAATTTGCACATCATTTACAAAACTTTTGCTTCCGGCTTCTGTCTCTTTATAGACTGATTGGAATTCATTTTCTTTTAATTCGTCAATAGCTTCTTGCAAGATTTTTTGATAGGTTTCAAAGCCCATGTCATTAATAAAGCCACTTTGTTCTCCTCCCAACAAATCTCCGGCTCCTCTAATTTCCAAATCCTTCATGGCAATGTGTAAGCCCGATCCTAATTCAGCATATTGGGCAATGGCCTTAATACGCTTTTGGGCATCCGGATTCATTTTACTTAGCGGGGGGGTCATAAAATAGCAAAAAGCTTTTTTGTTGCTGCGCCCCACACGACCCCGCATTTGATGCAAATCACTTAAACCAAATTGATGAGCATTATTGATAAAAATGGTGTTGGCGTTGGGCACATCCAATCCGTTTTCAATGATGGTGGTAGCCACCAACACATCATAGCGTCCCTCCATAAAATCTAGGAGGGTTTGCTCCAACTTGCGGCCTTCCAATTGTCCGTGTCCAATAGCAATACGGGCATCGGGCACCATGCGTTGTATCAGTCCAGCCACTTCTTGAATATTTTCTACCCGGTTGTGGATAAAAAACACCTGTCCACCCCGTTGAATTTCATATAAAACGCCATCTCGAATGAGCGGTTCACTAAATCGAACCACTTCACTTTCTATAGGATAACGGTTGGCGGGAGGGGTGGCAATCACAGACAGATCCCGCGCAGCCATCAAACTAAATTGTAGGGTTCTTGGAATGGGCGTTGCCGTGAGGGTTAATACATCCACATTGGTTTTAAATGCCCTTAATTTTTCTTTTACTGCCACCCCAAACTTTTGTTCTTCATCCACTATAAGTAGCCCCAAATCTTTAAATGCCAAGTTTTTGTTAACCAATTGATGAGTGCCGATTAAAACATCAACTTTACCCTCGGCAGTGTCATGATAAATTTGCGTTTTATCTTTGGATGATCGAAAGCGATTGAGATAATCCACCCGAACGGGCAACTGTTCTAATCGTTTGGAAAAAGTTTTATAATGCTGAAAAGCCAAAATGGTGGTGGGCACCAAAACAGCCACCTGTTTGCTATTGTCCACGGCTTTAAATGCGGCACGAATGGCCACCTCTGTTTTACCAAAACCAACATCACCACAAATAAGTCGATCCATAGGGTGTTCAGATTCCATATCGGCCTTCACGGCTTGGGTCGCTTTGAGTTGGTCGGGGGTGTCTTCAAACAAAAAGCTCGATTCCAATTCCAGTTGCAAATAACTGTCGGGCGCAAAAGCAAAGCCAATTTTTTGACGTCGTTTGGCATAGAGTTGTATCAAATTAAAGGCAATTTCTTTAACCTTACTTTTTGTTTTTTGTTTTAAGGCTTTCCAAGCCTTAGAACCCAATTTGTGTAATTTGGGTACGGTGCCGTCTTTGCCGTTGTATTTGCTAATTTTATGCAGGGCATGAATGCTTAAATACAAAATATCCCGCTCGCCATAAATGAGTTTAATGGCCTCTTGCAAGCGTCCCTCCACGTCTATACGTTGCAGTCCTCCAAAGCGGCCAATACCGTGGTCCATGTGGGTAACAAAATCGCCCACCTCCATTTGGGTAAGTTGCTTTAAACTTAAACTTTGTCGCTTGGTCTTATCTGATCGTAAATTATATTTGTGATAGCGTTCAAAAATTTGATGATCGGCAAAAAAAGCCACCTTGGCCTCTAGGTCTTCAAATCCTTGGTAGATTGGAAAAGAAGCGGTTTGATAATGTACCGTTTCTTCCATAGCTTCAAAAATGTCATGAAAGCGTTGCGCTTGAGAGGTGCTGGTACAAAAGAGTATATTGTTGTATCCCTGCTTGATATTTTCGTTTAGGTGTGTACGCAACAAATCAAACTTTTTGTGAAATGCTGGTTGGGGACTTTGCTTGATTTGTAGTTGGTTGGTGGCTGGCAACAAATCCGAACGTTGCAGATGTAGCACCCTTTTTTGATGCGCTCCGGCCACCCATTCCGATTTTGAAACATAAAGGGTTTGCGGTGGGTGTTGTGTTGTTTCACCTAATTTATCATAGGCCTCGGTTGCTTTTTTAAATTGGGTTTCAATGGTTGCCGCTGTAAGGTCAAAATCTTCCATCACAAAAGCGGCGCTGTCTGGAAAAAAATCAAACACTGTTTTGCGTTTGTCTGTGAAGTTTACGGTGGAGGTGTTGGGCAGCAAGGCAATGCTATCAAAATTGTGAAGTGCCCGCTGAGTTTCAATGTCAAACGTGCACAGGCGTTCTATAGTTTCATCAAAAAAATCAATGCGATAGGGGTGTTGATAGGCATAGGAAAAGACGTCTATAATGCCTCCGCGCACGGCAAATTCGCCAGGAGCTGTCACAAAATCAACCCGTTCAAAACCCATATCAAACAACGATTCATTCACAAATTGCAAAGACAATACATCCTCTTTCTTAATTGTGAAGGTATTTTGACGCAAGGTGCGTTGTGATATAATTTTTTCAAAAACCGCTTTGGGATAGGTCACCACCAAGCGGGCTTTATGGGCATGGGTCACTTTGTTGAGTACCTCTGAGCGTAACAACACATTGGCATTTTCATTGTTTTGCGGGGCATAGGGCGTGCGATAACTAGCTGGAAAAAACAATACCTCTTGTGGGGAAAGCAAGCGTTCTAAGTCGTTGAGATAATAGGCGGCGTGCTCTGCATTTTGCGCCACAAACACTATAAAGCGGTTGTTTTTTTTAAAGGCCGCCGCCAAACGAAAACTCAATCCGGAGCCCACAAAACCTTTAGCACGGGTAATAGCCACCTTTAAAAGAGCTGTTTCCAACGCTTTTTGCGAGGGTAGAGAATGAAAGACGGCTAACGAATCGATAGCTGTTTTTTTTGTAAAGATAAATGATTAATTTTAGGTGTTTCTAAACAGTTCCCCATGAAAAACCATTTTCTTTACCTACTCCTCTTTCTAGCTTTTTCCCATGGGCAACAACCCTATTCATTTCAAGACAGCTTACTGGTGTTTGGCCATCATAAAAGTCAAATGCAATGGTTAAAAAACCAAACGCTCAGTGCCGAAACACAATATAAATTGGGGCTTATATATTTTGACCAAGCAGCCTATTATAAAGCAGTATTATATTTTCAAAAAGCGGTAGACCAACAAGATAAGTTGTTGTATTGGCTAAAATACATATCGGCTTTAAAAAAATTAAATCGCTATGGAGAAGTGGAAAAGGCTCTGTTGTTGTTGAAAGAAAAGTTTCCTGAAAATGAAGAATTAGAGTATAAATTGGCTAAAGCATATCAAGCCCAATACAAATTTTACAAAGCCTTGGAGGCTTATGAATATTTGTTGCAAAAAGACAGCTTGAATATTAACTATCAGTTTGATATGGGAACTGTTTTTATGGCACAAGAGAACTACAGCAAAGCCATTGATCAATTTTTAAATGTTTATGCTCAAGATTCAACTCATTTTAAAAACTTATATCGACTGGCGGCGTGCTATCAAAAACTGAAAATGCCAGACTCCACCTATTTATTTATCTATAGAGGATTAAAAATACGTCCGGATCATAAAAATTTAAATCGACTTTATATCAATCAATTGCGTCGCGACAACCGAATTAATGCAGCTATTAATGTGTTGCAAAAACAAGATTCTCTGTACCCACAGGAGTTTTTTAATAAGAAATCATTAGGCCTTTGTTTTTACAACCAAAACCAATGGAACATAGCCGCCGAATACTTTAAAGCAGCATTAAAGTTAAACCCGGAAGATTATAAGGCCAGAACCTATTTGGGACATATTGCCCTGCATCAAAAACAATATCAAAATGCATTTTTTTCTACTCCACTGCAATGACTAGTGCCAAAGTAATTTTGGATGAAGAAAAATTAGGTATGGCCATGGCTCACATCGGCTTAGAAAATTTCAAAAAAGTGCAATTTTTTTTGGAAGAGGCACATCGGGAAAATAAAAACAATCCTGAAGTTTTATTTGAATTAGCCAAAATAGTAGATCACAACGAAAAAGAAGATCGAAACACCTATGCCTATTTTCTAAAATACACTAAAGATTTTCCAACGCATCATCCAGAGCAGTTAGAATATGCTCTTCAAAGAGTAAAACTAATTAAAGAGGCCTATTTTTTAAAAGGAGAACTCATCGATTAAAATTTTTTTATCATAGCCACCACTTCTTTTTGGGTACACACATAAACGTTATCCTTTTGGGTGGGTTTAAGCAAGTGCAAGCCAGTAAAGGAGCCAAAGGCTGGGAGGATCATTTTTTGGGGCGTCTGAAAAAAACAAGGTAGTTTGATTTGTTGCAGACCACTGCCTTTCAGTTTTACCCCTGGGTGCACATGCCCACAAAACGCAAATTGATTTTTTTTTTCGGTAGGAAAATGAGAAAAGTAAAAGGGTCCTTCTTGCCATTGGGCAGCAACCGTTAGCCCCAATGACTTGAATTTCCATGCCGGAATCACATCGTGATTACCTTCCACCAAGATCATTTCAGCCTGTTGTTTTTTAATCCAAGCTTTAAATAAATACCACTCATTATTTTGAAAACTATGAAATAGATCGCCTAGAAAAAGAATACGTTTAGGCAGAATTGTAGTTAAAAGAATCTCCATTTTTTGATAAAAAGAGCCTTCGGCTTTACGTGGTACAGCCACTCCATTTTTTCTAAAATGAGCCACCTTCCCCAAATGCACATCGGCCAACAACCACGTTTTGGTTTCTTGCCAAAAAACAGCCCCGCTGGGGTGTAGCAAAAAGTGGTTTCCTTCAATTTCAATTTCCTTCATTGGGCTGCTTTTTCTAATTGAAGATACATTTTTTTAATGCGTTCTTCCACGCTTTCAGAAGAGAGTTTGGAGCGAATCCGATCGGTGATTATGGGAAAAGAAAAGGGTGTGGGCTGGGAACAATTGCGCCACAGCAAGGTTTTATTTTGCAGTTGCTCCAACACTTGGATGAGTCGACCGCGTTCCATACCATGATCCAAAGTTTCTTCTATGGCCTGTTGGTAAAGCAAATTATCGGG